>SLJD01000029.1 GCA_007135295.1 Phycisphaerales bacterium | reverse complement strand
GAGCTTGGCGAGCCGCTCCTGGAGTTTCTCGGCGTCGTACTCGCTGGTCGAGGATTCGATCTGGTTGCGGATCTGCTCGATGCGGCCCTTGATGTCCGATGACTTGCCGGCTCCCTCGACGAGGGTGGTGTTGTCCTTGTCGATGGTGACCTTCTTGGCCCGGCCGAGGTCCTTGAGCTCGAGCGACTCCATGTCGACGCCGAGCTCTTCCATGATCGGCTGGGCGCCGGTGAGGGTGGCGATGTCCTCGAGCATGGCCTTGCGGCGGTCGCCGAAGCCCGGGGCCTTGACGGCGGCGACCTTCAGCACGCCGCGCAGCTTGTTGACCACGAGGGTGGCCAGCGCTTCGCCTTCGACGTCCTCGGCGATCAGGAGCAGGGACTTGCCCGACTCGGCGACCTTGCCGAGGATCGGCAGCAGGTCCTTGGCGCTGGAGAGCTTCTTCTCGTGGACGAGGACGTAGCAGTCTTCGAGCACGCACTCCATGGCGGTGTTGTCGGTGACGAAGTGGGGGCTGAGGTAGCCCTTGTCGAACTGCATGCCCTCGACGAGGTCGACGTAGGTCTCCAGCGACTTGCCCTCTTCGACGGTGATGACGCCGTCCTTGCCGACCTTGTCCATCGCGTCGGCGATGATCTTGCCGATCTGCTGGTCCTGGTTGGCGGCGCAGGTGCCGACCTGGGCGATCTCGTTGGAGGAGGAGATCTTCTTGGACATCGACGCGAGCTCATCGGTGACGGCGTTGACGGCCGCGTCGATGCCGCGCTTGACCTGGTTGGCGTTGGCGCCGGCGGTGATGTTCTTGAGGCCTTCGGCGAAGATGGACTCGGCGTAGATGGTCGCGGTGGTGGTGCCGTCGCCGGCGTCCTTGGAGGCGCGGGTGGCGACTTCCTTGACCATCTGGGCGCCCATGTTCTCGTAGGAATCCTCGAGCTCGATCTCCTTGGCAACGGTCACGCCGTCTTTCGTCACGGTCGGGGCGCCGAAGGATTTCTGCAGGACGACGACGCGGCCGGAGGGGCCGAGGGTGACTTTGACGGCTTTGGCGAGCTTTTTGATCCCGCTGAGGATTTTCTCGCGGGCGTCGGTTTCGTAGGCAATCTGTTTTGCGGTCATGGTTTCCGTTTCCTCTCGAAGCTGTGTGCTCTTCTTCTGTGAATGGTTGTGCGACCGGGGCGGGCCGCCGCGGTGGCGGCTATCCGATCTCAACCCAGGCGACGCGCTCGGCGTCGATGAAATAGACGTGCGAGCCGTCGGTGACCTTGACGATGTTGTCCGACTCCGCGGGGATGAGCAGGGCCTTGGTGATGGTGCAGGCGTCTGCGTGGTCGAACTCGAAGCGCAGGTCGCGCTGGCCGTTGAGCTCGCCGAGCGCTTCGCGGAGTTGTTCGGGGGTCATGGTCATACGGTCTCGCGTGTCTGCGGTGACGATCAAAGGTCATCTCGCGCCTGGTAGGCGGCGGAGACGTGGGAAGCGTCGAGCCAGATGTAATTCTGCTTGGTGGTGATCTTGATGCCGTTGGAACTGAACAGTTCCTCGACTTCGACGACGTTGCGGATCTCGACGGGGTCCGCCTCGCCGACGAGCAGGAGGTTGAGTTCCCGGCTGGTGTCTTTCATCTGTCGCAGGATGCCGATCAGCGGTCCACGTTCCATTGGATGTGCTGCTTCTCCGTAAGAGGTTCGAATTCGGTACGGCCTGCCACCGATGGACCGCTGATCGAAATGATGATCGAGCGGCCGGGAACAACAACCGGTCAGTCGACGATGCCGAGAATGTCGTCCTCGGTCATGATGAGGTATTCCTCGTCGTCGATGGTCACGTCGGTGCCGGCGTAGGAGGTGAAGATCACGCGGTCGCCGGCCTTGACGGTAAAGGGGATGAACTCGCCGGTTTCGCGGTTGAGTTTGCCGTTGCCGACCGCGATGACGGTGCCTTCCTTGGGCTTGTCCTTGGCGGACTCGGGCAGGAAGATGCCGGCGTCGGTCTGCTCGCGGGCCTCGGCGCGTTTGATGAGGACCTTGTCGCCGAGCGGGCGGAGCTTGGTGGACGATTTGGGTTTCGTAGCCGTTGCCATGGGACGAGTTCTCCTGATCTGTTGAACTGATGGGTCGTGTGTGAGCCCGGCCGGGCGGCAGCGGCCGCCGGACGGGGTGACGTCATGAGGTTTCCGGCCAGTGGCCGGCGTAATGGCGGCGGACGAGCCGCCGCAGGGTTTGGAGAATGGTTTCCCAGTGAACGGGCCGGTCGAGGACGGCAAAGGCGCCTTCGCGCAGGGCGTCGGTCAGGCCGCGGACGTTCTCACGCTGCGTCGCCTGGGGCGGGCGGACGACGACGGTCGGCGGCGGCTGATCGAGCCGGCGGAGAAGCTGGAGAATCCGCGGGCCGCCGGGCGTGTGCTGGTCGTCGCGGCTGAGGGGCATGGCGAGGTCGACGATGGCGATGTGGATGTCCTGGCGGCCAATGACCTCGGCCGCTTCGTCAGCCGACCCGGCGGTGACGCAGCCGATGCCCATCGGCTCGAGCAGCGGGGGAAGCATGTCGACGACGTGGCCGTCGTGCCAGCTCCGCGTCGACGAGAGCAGCAGCGACAGCCGCTCCGGCCGCTCGTCGCGATCGGAACGGTGGGCGTCGGTGTTGCGGACGCCGGAGATGGGTTGGTCCTCGCGCACGATCATTGGGGGATTCCGGGGGTCCGGGGGAGCACTCCAGCCGTCGTGAGCAGTGGTGTGGCAATTGCCGTGCCGGGCCGGTGACGCGGAAGGCCGTCATAACATGCTGAAAATCAGGGGCTTGCGTAAAAAAGTGCCGCGGTCCAACCGGTTCGCATGCTGACAGTCCGGGGCGATGTCGGCCTCACGCCTGCCAGATTGGCGGCCCGGGGCGATCGGCGGCGGTGCCCCGGCGGTCTCCCGGTCGTTCCGCGGGCCGTTCCCCCGGCCGTCGCGGGCGTCGCATGAATCAGCAGGGCGTGCGGCAGCGGAGGTGCGATGGATGATTGCGGTGGTGGCAGCCGGCGACGAACGGGGGTGCTTGCCAGATCAGGCCGGCGGGTCAATACTCCGCGTTCACCTGAATGCTTCCCCCGGAAGTAGCCCCCGGAAGTAGCCCCCGGAAGTAGCCCCCGGAAAAAGTCCCCGGAAGTAGTCCCCGGAAGTAGTCCCTGGAAAAAGCCCCGGCAAGAAGCCTCGAAAGAAGCTCCGGAAGAGGCCGGAAAGAGGTCGCGGAAAGATGTTTCGCAATGGGTTGGGGTCCGGAGCGCCCCGCGGCTTGTCGGCGGGTGGACGATGGTCCCGGCTGCCAGCCGGGGGGCGGGCTTCTTTTCGGGATTTTGCGCAACGTCTACCGGGGGGTTCTTTGGCAGGAGTTCAGCATGACCGTGATGACCGATTCCATTTCGATTTCCCGGATTCTCAGTGGCCAAGTGGCCCCGCCGGCCGAGGTGATGGTGCGGGGGTGGGTTCGCACCCGGCGGGATTCGAAGGCGGGGCTGTCGTTCATCAACGTCCATGACGGTTCGTGCTTTGATCCGATCCAGGTCGTCGCGCCGAACACGCTGGAGAACTACGAGTCCGACGTCGCCCGGCTGACGACGGGGTGCTCGATCATCGCCCGCGGCCGGCTCGTCGAATCGCAGGGCAAGGGCCAGAGTGTCGAGATCCAGGCGGACGCCATTGAGGTCCTCGGCTGGGTCGATGATCCGGACACGTACCCGGTGGCGGCGAAGCGGCATTCGTTCGAGTACCTGCGCGAGGTGGCGCATCTCCGGCCGCGGACGAACACGTTCGGCGCGATCGCGCGGGTCCGGCACACGCTCTCGCAGGCGATTCACCGGTATTTCGATCAGAACGAATTCTTCTGGGTTCACACGCCGATTATCACCGCAAGCGACGCGGAAGGGGCGGGGGAAATGTTCCGCGTCTCGACGCTGGACCTGGCGAACCTGCCGCGCAATGAACAGGGGGCGGTTGACTATGGCGAGGACTTCTTCGGCCGCGAAGCGCACCTGACGGTTTCGGGGCAGTTGAACGTCGAGACGTACTGCCTGGCGCTGAGCAAGGTCTACACGTTCGGGCCGACGTTCCGGGCGGAGAACTCGAACACGAGCCGGCATCTGTCCGAGTTCTGGATGATCGAGCCGGAGGTCGCCTTTGCCGACCTGCACGACAACGCGGACCTCGCGGAGGATTTTCTGAAGTCGATCTTCCGGACGCTGCTCGATGAGCGGGCGGATGACATGGCGTTCTTTGCCCAGCGTATTGACAAGCAGTGCGTGACGCGGCTGGAGCAGTTCATCGATTCGAGTTTCGAGCGGATGGAGTACACCGAGGCGATCGAGGTTCTGCAGAAGGCGGCGTCGAACGGCGTGAAGTTCGAGTTTCCGGTCGAGTGGGGCAGCGACCTGCAGTCCGAGCATGAGCGGTACCTGACCGAGCAGCACGTCGGCCGGCCGATCGTCGTCGTGAACTATCCGAAGGACATCAAGGCGTTCTACATGCGCCTCAATGATGATGAGAGAACCGTTGCTGCGATGGACGTGCTCGCGCCGGGGATCGGGGAGATCATCGGCGGGGCGCAGCGCGAGGAGCGGCTGGACGTGCTCGATCGGCGCATCGACGAGATGGGCCTCGCGAAGGAAGATTACTGGTGGTACCGCGATCTGCGGCGGTACGGCACCGTGCCGCACGCGGGCTTCGGCCTGGGGTTCGAGCGGACCATCATCTACGCCACGGGCATGGGCAACGTGCGTGACGTCATCCCGTTTCCGCGGACGCCGGGCAACGCGGCGTTCTGAGCGGGCGAGCGACGCGGTGCGTGATGATGGGACGTCTCTCGGAGGCACTGGATGGCCGTCACCTACGTTTAAGATGTCGGCTCGGTTGCCGGAGGCAACTTTGCGTGGTGTTCGGATGCGGACAACTCGAAGTCGGTGCAAGACGCCGGCACCAACCCGTCTTCGTTGGCCGGGTGCATGGCGAATGACTTCAACGCGAAGAATCACGTGGAATCTCTGAACAATCGCGCAACCCCCTGCCTGCATGATGGTACAACATGGCGAGCTTTGTATCCGGTGACTGAATCAAGGAGATCGCCATGGCTGAGCGCAAGAATGCTGAACCCGCCCTCGTCGACGGCCTGACCAGCGAACT
>SLJD01000082.1 GCA_007135295.1 Phycisphaerales bacterium | reverse complement strand
GAGTACACGGCGTACCAGACCCAGCTCTGGCAGATGGATCGCCAGATCGACGCGATTGATCGCAACAACCGCCTCATCAAGATGACCGAGCGCCTGCAGGCGACGCTCGACAGTTATGACAAGTTCGGCGAGATCGATAACATCAAGCAGCTTGAAGGCAAGCTCGCCCACCTCGAAGCGGTTCAGGAAGCCCAGCTCGAATCCCTCAACCGCGACCGCCAGCACCGCAGTTATGAGGACCGGGCGGCTTATGAGCTTGAGGATTCGTCCGACGCCGGGTTTGACACCTTCGACCTCGAAGACCTCGACCTGCCGGAAGACGCCAGCGAGATCGAGCCGCCTGAAAACGACCGCCGTGGCGATTCCCGATCCTTCGCGTGGGACGGCCCGATCGTCGTCGAGTAAACGGCCGGCACGTCTGCCACCAGACACTCGCCCTCCGAGTGATCCTCGCCCCGCTCAGCGCACATCGCTGGCCGGGGCTTTTCTTTTCTGCGCTGCACTTCATCACCATCCCGGGTGCGCAAAACGCGTACACTGACCGCGTATGCGGATCATGCACATTTCCACGCGGCTGATTCTCGGCGGCTCGCAGGAAAACACCGTGCTCTCGTGCGAAGGCCAGGCCGACCGCGGCCACGACGTCGCGCTCGTCTACGGACCGATCTACGGCCCGGAAGGATCCATGCTCGAGCGCGTCCGCGCGCACGGCGACATCGAAGCGATCGAATCGCCGAACCTCATCCGCGAGATTCACCCGTGGCGTGATGCGCGGGCCGGCTTCGAACTTCGGCGAATCATCCGGCGATGGCGGCCGGATGTCGTCCACACGCACTCATCCAAAGCCGGCATCCTCGGCCGGTGGGCGGCGTGGCGTGAGCGGGTTCCCGCCGTGGTGCACACGGTCCACGGCCCGCCGTTTCACCGCTTTGAGCGGCGGTGGCGCAACATGCTCTACATCCTCACGGAACGCTTTGCTGCCCGGCGCTGCCACCGCATCGTCTGCGTCGCCCAGGCGATGCGCGATCAGTTTCTGGCGAAGAGAATCGGGCGGGCCGAGCAGTATGACATTGTCTTCTCGGGCATGGAGACCGATCCGTTCATCAACAACGCGCATGACCGCGGGGAGGTTCGCCGGTCGATCGGTCTCAGCGACGAAGCGTACGTGGTCGGCACGGTCGCCCGGCTGGCCGAGCACAAGGGCCACGACGACCTGCTCGATGCGCTCGGACCGGTCATGCAGCAGCGGCCGGAGATGCACCTGCTGTGGGTCGGCGACGGGTGGTGGCGGCAGCGGCTGATGCAGCGCGTGCGCGACATGGGCCTTGAAGGACGCGTCATCACGACCGGTCTCGTCCCCCCGGATGCGATCCCCAAGTACCTGCAGGCGATGGACCTCCTCGCTCACTCGAGTTACCGCGAAGGCCTGCCCCGCACCGTCACGCAGGCCCTGCTCAGTGCTGTCCCGGTCGTCGCGACGGATGTGGACGGCACGCGCGAAATCTGCATCGACGGGGAAACAGGCCGGCTCGTCCCGCCCGGCGACGCCGCGGCCCTGCGCGACGCGATATGCTGGATGATGGATCATCCCGCCGACGCCCGGACGCTGGCTGAGGCGGGCCGGTCGCAGGCGGCCCGGCAGTTCGACGCGGCCGTGATGATCGATGCGCTGGAGGATGTGTATGCAGCAGTGCTCAATGGCGCTGATATTGATTGCCGCACTGGCCGCGTCGGAGGTGGGACGGCCTGAACCGGCGGCAGCCATGCACGCGATGGCGGACGTCGATGGGCAAATGGATGAGTCGCCGTGGCTCGATTTGCCGGCCGGCCCCCCGCCGTCCCTGTCGGCCAACTCGGCGGTCGCCGACCTCACCGAAACCCTCGATGCCGAAGTCGAAACACTCCGCGCCGAGCGGGACGCCGCTGACGCGCCCGACCGCCATCGCCTCGGTGCCTCGCTCATGCTGCGGGTCGTCGCGCTGGAACTGCTCACCCTTGGTCGCGACCGGCCGGACGGCTCGATTGCGGTCATGGCCGGCTGGTCGCTGGCCGAGTTACGCCGGTCGATCGACGCCACGCTGGCGGATGCCACTGAGGCCGACCGGCTGGATGGCAGGAAGGCGCGTCGGCTGGCGCGGTTCGCTGACGAAGCCGTCGCGCATCTTCAGGAACTCGAACTCTCACCGCCCGCGCTTGATCGCGGCCTGGCAGAACTTTTCGAGCCGCTCGCGGACGTGCTCGCGGACCTTGAGGGCGCCGCGCTGACGAACCACTGGCCGCCCGCTCGCGATGGCGAGCGAACAGCGGTCGACGGTCATGATGCCGACCGCCAGAAGCAGGCCGGTCTGCTGCTCGAACGTGATGAACTCGGTGACGACCTTCGCCGGCGAATTGGTGACCGGCTTGACCGGATCGACAACGACCTGCAACAGCCTGCCTCGCGGGCGGTTGCGCGTGAGCGGCTCCTGGCGTGGGCCGGCCTTGCGCGGTTTATCACGGCGATGGAAGCGGGCGACGTCGAGTCATGGATCCGCGGCGAGCGCCTCAATGACTGGCGCGACCGATGGCGCAGCGCAATGGAGCAACTGGCCGACCCGAAATCCGGCGACGCGGCGGTGGAGCAGGCGATGCGATGGGCGGCGGCCGGACGCGCAATCGATGCGGTCGATTCACTGCCGGATGCCCGGCGGTCAACGAAGCGCGATCTCGCAGCAGTCCTCGTCGCTATTGACGCAGCCGATGCGCCGTGGTCGGACGATCATGCTGCGGTGACCCGCCGCCTTGATACGTTGACGCGTGTCATTCGAAGCATGGCAGCCGCCCGCGGGCAGGACCGCGACGGGCTCGCCCGGCAGTGGCGCGCCATTGATGTTCGGCTGGAGGACGCCCAGCGGCAACTCGAGCTGCGCATTCGCCGCGATCTGGAATCGCTGCTGACCGGCACGGATCCGGGGAGCGACCCGGCGTTGTCGGGCATCGTTGCCGAGCAAAACCGTCTGCTTGCGGATCGCGATCGCTTGCACCACATGGATGAGTGGGTCGAGCGGGTGCGCGATATCAATGCCCCCGCAGCCCGTGACGTCGAACGTCACCTCCGGATTCTGGCCCGCGATCTGCTGCGAACGATGCAGCGGGATGACGCAGCCGAAGCCATGCAGCGGTTTGAAGTGGAAATCGCCTGGCTTGAAGGAATGCCGTTCGAGGATCAACTCATTGGCAATACCGACGCGGCCCGGGCGGTGACCGGTGATCGAACTGGCGACCTCATTGAAACCATCAACGGCATCCGCGTCCAATGGACTGAAGCGTGGGCATCCGGAAACGCATCAAGCAATGCGGCTGAGAAGCTGCGGCGGCTTGCACGGCTGCTGTCGGTCATGGAGGAGACGGCTGAACTCGCGGTCAACGACAGCCAGCTCGATCGGCTTTCCCGGTGGGGGGGCTGGTCATTCGACCCGGACCTCGTCGCGATCGAGCGAGCCCGGGTCCGCGGCCGATTGCAGACCGCCACCGCCCACGCCATCGAAGGGTCACCCGACGGACTTGCTGGCCATCTCGATGCGATGGATGAAGAGCTCGGCGTGATCCGGCTTGGTGGATGGATCCTTGCCCGCATCGGCGATGAACTTGATGATTTGCCCGGCAAAACAGCCGGGGGGCTCGGGCGGATTATGGGCGGGCCGGGGCCGGAGAATCTGCTTGCCGCTCACCGCGAGACCCTCGCCCGGATCGGCTGGATGGCCCGTGAAGCGGATCACGCCCGGCGGGCAGGTGACGGCGATCACGCCGACGACCTGCGCCGATGGTGGCGATCGCGACTGGCCGGCCTGCTTGACGACATTGACGCGAGCCGCGGGTGGACCCGGCCGCTGACCGCGCTGGACGGCTATGACGGTTCGAACGCGGAGGCGGAACCCGAAACGCTGCCGGCCCGCCGGTCGCCGCGACGATGATGACGACATGTCCGCTTCGCGACACCGTCGCGCCAGGCCGCTATGCTGGCCGCCATGATGCGCATCCTCGTTGTCGGACCGCACCCGGATGATCAGGAACTCGGCATGGGCGGGACCATCGCCCGCCTCGCTGAACAGGGCCACGACGTCCTGCTGCTCGACATGACCGATGGCGAGCCGACGCCGCACGGCGACCGGCAGACCCGCGCCCGGGAAGCCGCCGACGCCGCCGCGATTCTCGGCGTGGAGCGCCGGCAACTCGACCTGCCCAACCGCCGCGTCGAACACTCGATCGAGGCGCGGTACAAGGTCGCTGCCGCCATTCGTGAGCACCAGGCCGAGGTCGTCTTCACGCCGTACATGCAGGACGCCCATCCCGACCACATCGCCACCACGCGCATCGTCGAGGACGCGCGGTTCGACGCGAAACTGACCAAGGTCGACACATCCGTCCTGCCCGGCGAGCCGATCTATCCCAGGTGGCTGTTCTATTACTACTGCACGCACCTGCGGCATGTCGCGGACCCGAGTTTTCTCATGGACATCACCGGATTCGCTGAGCGCAAGCGGCAGGCGATCACCGCGTACGCCAGCCAGTTCGTCACGCCGGAGAAGAACCGCCGCATCGTGGAGTGGATCGACGCCGCGAACGTCTACTTCGGCAGCCGAATCGGCACCGAAGCGGCCGAGCCGTTCTTCACCCGCGAGCCGATTGGCCTGACCGGACTCGACGGGCTCGTGTGATGTTGCGTGCGACTGCGGAGGCCGGTTGCTCGCCATGACCCGTGCGCAACGCAGCCGTCGATGATGTTCAAGGCGCTTCGCGGGCCGGCCGGCCCGTTCAGCACGTTTCAGCGGCATCGGCGGCTGGTATCGCCTTGACAATGGTGTCGACCACCCGGCCGGGGTCGTCGGCCCCGCAGACGGCGTTGCTGATCGCAACGCCCTGCACGCCGGCGTCGACAAGAATGCTGATGTTCTCTGCGTCCACCCCACCGATCGCGAGGTGCGGCACGCGACCGAACCGTTCGAGATACCCCTGAAGATACGCCGGCCCCGCGGGTTGGCGGTTCGGTTTGAGCGAGGTGCTGAACATCGCTCCCACGCCGCAGTAATCCGCCCCGGCGGCCACGGCCCGCGCTGCTTCATCGACATCGTGCGTGCTCGCGCCGATGAGCAGTCGACGGCCGGCGACCATCCGCGCCTGG
>SLJD01000093.1 GCA_007135295.1 Phycisphaerales bacterium | reverse complement strand
GGGAAGCATCGCCCTGATCCGCCAGGCCGTCACCCTCCAGCCCGATCACGCCGACCACTGGCGCCTGGCGCTGGAGATCGCCCGGTACGCCGAAGACGACGATCTCGAAGTTGAAGCGGTGCAGGCGCTGTCGCGCCTGGAGCCGGACGACGATGTGATCCTGCTGACCCGCCTCAACCACCGGCTGGACCGGCTGGCGACGGTGGACGAGCGGCTGGAACGATACCGCGCGCTGTTGTCCGGTGATCGGCGCGACGACCTCGGCCCGGCGGTCACGTCGCGGCTGCTGATGGACGAAGCGATTCTGCTCCGCCGGCAGGGCGAGTACGAACAGTTCGCCGACCGGCTGGCCGAGTCGGTCGCGGTCGATCCGTCCAACCGGGCGGCGGTGGCGATGGCGGCGGGGTATTTCCAGTCGCAGGTGGAAGACCCCTTCGCCGAGGCCGAGTTGTACGTCTCGATGGTCCTCGCCGACCCGACCGACTGGACGTGGCAGATCGCCCTGGCCGAGACGCTTTTGCACCACGGGGCGTACCGCGGCGCGTCGCGGATCTACACGCTGGCGTACAGCAACCGCCGGGCGGCGGAAGGGACCGTGCAGACCGGCATGCTGGCGGATTACGCCATCGCCCAGTG
The DNA here is from genome assembly GCA_007135295.1 of Phycisphaerales bacterium. Taxonomy (GTDB): domain Bacteria; phylum Planctomycetota; class Phycisphaerae; order Phycisphaerales; family SM1A02; genus SLJD01. The sequence continues at coordinate 4,536 of SLJD01000093.1, read as the reverse complement.
GGCGGCCGGGCGGACCGGGGCGGCCCGGCGGACCGTTCGCGAGTACCAGCGGGCGATCAACGAACAGCACCAGATGCAGATCCGCCGCGACCAGCCGGACATGCCCCTGGCGGAACTCGGCCGCATGACCGCCCCGATCGACCCCGTCGTCGCGACGGTCCGGGCGGCGATCGAGAACCGCGATGGCGAGCAGGAGGCCGCCGGCCGAGCCCTCGCCCGGGCCGTCGAGGCGTACCACCGGGCGATCGAGCGCCGCGTCGAGGAAGCCGAGGAAAACGACGAGGTGGACACCACCGCCGCCGACCGGCTGCGGTACGAACTGGCGTGGGTCGCCGCGTGGCTCGGCGAAGAACCCGACCCGGCGCGGGACGCCTTCGAACAGGCCGACACCCATCGCCCGTTCAGCGATGACGCCCGCCAGCGCTTTGAAGGATGGTTTGCGCTCAAAGCCGACGAGCCGCAGCGCGCCCGCGAATTGTTCGAACCGCTCGCTGACGAGCACATCACCGCCCGGCTCGGCCTGGCGAAGGCGAATCTCATGCTCGGCGAGCGTCGCGGGGCGGCCCGGTCGTTTCTCGCGGTCGTCCGCGAGCAGCCGGGCACGCTCATGGGCGTATGGGCCGCCGACCACCTCGCGGAACTGCTCGGCGAGCGCGTACCGGTCAGTGGCCTGGCGCGGGAACTCGAATCGCTCATTGACGACATCCCCCGCTCCGTGGAGCGCTACCCGACCGAACCGAACTTCGCCGTGCGCCTTCGCGTCACGCCGGAGACCGATCCCGTCGCGCCGTTCGACCCGCCGATCGTCAACATCGAGATCACAAACAACACGCCCTACCCCCTGGCGATCGATCCGGACGGGCCGATCCGACCGCAGGTCGCGCTGTTCCTGCAGGTCCGCACGACGGCGGCGCCGATGATTGATGAACTCGACCCGAAGATCATCGACATCGGCCGGCGGCTGCGCCTTGATCCGCGTGAGCAGCTGACCATTCCGGTGGACCTGCGGCGTTCGGCGCTCGGCTCATTGCTGCGCAACGCCCCGCTGTCCGGCGCGAACGTGACCGTCCGCGCGGTCAGCAATTTCCGCGTGACGGATCGCGGGGTGATTCGGCCGTTTCTGCTCGGCAGCGAATCCCGCAGCCGGTCATTCCGCATCGACGGCCAGCGGATCGATGAACCGTGGATCAACAACAGTCTGGCGGACCTCACCGCCCTCGACGAACGTGATGACCTTGTCACGATGGTGATGCTCGGGCATTTCGTCGCGCGGGTCATGCAGTCCGAGCCGGGCGATGACCGGCGGCAGCGTGCTGAGGACGTCGTCGACACGGTGCTCGATGCGTTCGGCGAGCTTTCCGCGCCGGCGCGGGCCTGGCTGGTGGCGAACATGCCCGTGCTCGCGCATTTCGAGCCGATGCTCGACGCGGCACGGCGGTCGGATGATCCCCGGATGCGCATGATGTATCTCGTCACGCAGGTGCGCGAGCCGGATGACCCGATGCTCGACGCCGGCCGACGCAGCGACGACCCGGCGGTGGTCACCATCGCGGAGATGATGGCCGAGCGCACACAGATCCGCCGCCGGCAGGAAGAGATGCGGCGTCAGCAGGGCCGCTGATCGAAAGGCGAAGCGCGCAACGTCGTTGATCGGCGCGTTGATTCGCGGCATCGCGCCCGCACGGAGCATGCCGGACGGGGCATGAACGCATGACCACGCCACAGGATGATCACCCCAGCGACGGGCAGCCGTCGGCATCGGCGGCGGAACCGTCCACGGCAAGCGGGTCGGCCGGCGGCGCGTGGAAGCGGCGGCTGGGGTTCTGGATCGGCGCAGTCCTGCTCGGCGCGTCGGTGGTGTACGTGCTGCGGCAGCGGGAACTGCTCATCGGCGCGTGGGACGCGCTGCGCAGCCCCGACCCACTGTTCGCCGGCGTGCTCGTCGCGTCGATCGTCGGCAACGTGATGTTCAGCGCCGCCCTGTTCACGGTGCTGACCCGGCGGTTCGGGCGCGTCGGCGTGGTGGAGATGCAGGCGGTGATTGCGTCGGCGACGCTGGTCAACTACCTGCCGCTTCGGCCGGGCATGCTCGGGCGCATCGCCTACCACCACCACGTCAACAAGATCCGCCCGACGCACATTCTGCGCACCATGATCGAGGCGGCGGGGATCAGCATCGCCGTCGCCGGGGCGCTCGCGCTGTCGCTGCTCGGCCGGCACTGGCTCGGCGGCCCGCTCGCCGCGTGGATCGCGGCCCCGTACGTCGTCGCCCTCGCCGGGCTCCTCGCCGGCGGTCCGGTCCGGCTGTACGTCATCGGCGCGGTGCTGCGGCTGGCCGAGGTCCTGCTCTGGGCGGCTCGGTACTGGGCGGCGTTCGGATTGATCGGCGAGCCGATCGGCGCGGAGTCCTCGCTGGCGCTGGCGTGCGTCAGCGTCATCGCGACGATGATCCCGCTCGTGTCCAACGGGCTCGGCGTGCGGGAGTGGGCGATCGGCCTCGTCGCGCCGATGCTCGACGCCGCGACGATGGCGCTCGGCATCACCGCGGAACTCGTCAACCGGGCGGCGGAACTGCTCGTGATCGCGGCGCTCGGCCTGGCGGCCTCGTGGTACCTCACGGCCCGACGACGCACACGGCCCTGATGAGTCGTGCCAACGCAACGCAGATCCGCTCGCGGCCGTCCTGATGGCAGATCGGCTCCGTATGGGTGGCGGGGGCGGACTGTGGCTGTGCGGAGCGGGAGCGGCATGGGTGGTGAAGCAGCGGGCCACGAACACGACGAGACCGTCAATCTCGAAGGGTTGCTCGAGCAACTCGGCGAGGCCGGCGACGGGGACGATGACGGCCGCGTCACCATCGAGGCGGTGCATCACGCGGTCGGCCGGCGGGCGTTCGGGCCGGTGCTGGTCATCCCCGGCCTGATGGCCCTGTCGCCGGTCAGCGGAATGCCCGGCGTGCCGACGGCGGTGGGGATCATCGTGCTGCTCATCTGCGGGCAACTGCTCATCGGACGGTCGACGTTCTGGCTGCCCGGCTTCGTGCTGCGTCGGTCGGTGTCCAAGCAGCGATTTGAACAGGCGATGCGGTTCATCCGGCCGGTGGCGCGGTTCGTCGATCGGCTGATCAAACCGCGGCTGCGGTTCCTCGCTGAGGGCGCGGCGGCGTATGTCATCGCGGCGCTGTGCCTGGCGCTTGCGCTCATCTCGCCACTTCTCGAAGCCGTGCCCTTCGCCATCACCGGCGTCGGGGCGGCGCTGACCGCGTTCGGGTTCGCGCTGATCGCGGACGACGGCGTGCTGTCACTGCTCGCGGCGGCAAGCTGCGCCGTCACCGCCGGCCTGGTGATCATGGCCTGGTGATCCTGGCGATGTACGTCCGCTGCGACGCGGGCGTTGTCGGCGGCCACCGCCGTGATCATGATGCGGGCCGGTTGCGGGCCGGACCCTCAGGCGGTCTGGGCGGCTCCGGTCTCGATCGGGTAGCCGGCGTCTTTCCACCCGGCGGTGCCTGCTTCGAAGTCCATGATGTTCGTGAAGCCGGCTTCGTCGAGGATCTGTCCGGCTTTGGGCGAGGCATCGCACTCCGTGCTCGCGCAGTAGACGACGATCGGATACCCCTTGTCGGCACCGATGCGCTCCTGCACGCGGTGCAGGAAGTTCTCATCCTCGACGGGCAGGTTGATCGAGCCAGGGATGTGCTCCTGCCGGAACGTGTGCTCGGGCAGAACGTTGATGAGCTTGAACGGCTCGCCGGCGTCGAGCATGTCCTTGAGCTGTTCGGCCGTAATGGTCTGCATGGCGACCTCCTGGTCAGGCGTTTGCACGCGCCAAACGCATGTTGCCGCATGCCTGCTGCATGGAAGGTACGAAGGGGCCGGGGCGGGCGGATTCGCCCGGCCGCGAGGCCCGGAATCGGTAGCATGCATTACAGACAATCAGGCGACGAAAGCCAATCAGGGTGGTCCGATCAGGGTGGTGAAACCCCAATCATTGCTGGATGTGTTGACCGTTATCGCGGGGGAGAGTAGACTGTCTCCGGAGTGTAGCAATGACTACAAAATTCTGTCCGGAGCCGAACACATCAAGGAGGAGTCCATCGACATGACCCGCCAAGGAATGACCCGGAACCGCACGCCATGGTGGTGTGTCGCCGGCGGCCTGGCCGTCTCTCTCACGTCGGGGGCGAGCGGCGAACATGAGTTGCGGCTGGATGCCGGGTGGAATGCCGCCGAGGATCGTCGCGATGCGCCTGAGCCCCGGGAGACGATCAGCCGGCCGCTGGACATCGAGCCGAACCCCTACACGATCGAGCCCGGCCGGTTCGCGCTGGAACTCGTCGCGGAGTTCGCCCACGACCGCCGCAATCCCGACCGCACGGATGAGCGCGTCAACGCGTTCGAGTTGCCGGCGAATCTGCGGTTCGGCCTGGCCCGCGACCTCGAAGTGCAGTTTGTCGTCGACACGTTTGCGTACGAGCGCACGCGCAACTTCGACGATGGCGTGCGTGAATCGGATTCGGGGTTCGGCGATGTGACG
>SLJD01000279.1 GCA_007135295.1 Phycisphaerales bacterium | reverse complement strand
TGAGATCGCCTGCGTCCGGTGCGGTGCTCACCTCGGCCATGTCTTTCCCGACGGCCCTCCCCCGACCGGGCGGCGATACTGCCTGAACTCCGTGGCTCTCCGGTTCGAAGAGCGGGCCATCGACGCCTGACCATGTTTCGAGGTCCGTGCCGCCGGTCCCGGCCGGCTGACGGGCCGGCCGCGTTCGAATACACTACGCATTCCGGTTTGAGGCCCCCGGCACGAGCGGTCACCACGCCGTGTGCCGCGATCACGGCCACCGGAAGGAATGGAAACGTCACCGCCCTTCGTCTGAAAGAAGCGATTCGAGTACGCCAATGCCTGAGACTATTGAGAGTGCCTCGCAACACAGCCCGAATCTCGATCATCCCACGCTCCCCGTGGTCCGGGAAGCGTTCCCCGACGCCCGTCTACGGGCAACGGAGTTTCGCGGGCAGACGACATTGATTGTCGAGCCCGATGACCTGCATCGTATCATGCGGTTCCTGCGCGATGACCCGCAATGCGAGTACAACTTTCTCAGTGATGTGACCGCGGTGGATTACCTGGACTACCCGGCGGAGTCGATCGGTCGCTTCGCTGTGGTCTACCTGCTGCTCAGCCACCGACACGACCGCCGGCTGACCGTAAAGGTCTACCTCGACCCCACGATGGACACAAGTGGCACAGCTGACGATCCCGGCTTGCGGGTCGACTCCATCACGGACATCTGGCCCGGCGCCGAGTGGCCGGAACGCGAAGTCTTCGACATGTACGGCATCCGCTTCAACAACCACCCGGACCTGCGGCGGATTCTGCTGTGGAAGGACTATCCCGCCCACCCGCTCCGCAAGGATTACCCGCTTCGCGGCCGCGGGGAGCGCGAAATGTACCGTGTGATTGAACGCGACGACGCCTAGAGACGCCGGTTGCCACGAACCCCGGGGCCTTCAACATTTCAATCCAGCGGTTGTCGACGATGAAGACGGCTGGCTGGTCCTCACTCGCCGGGATTGTGCTGACCGCTCGCCTGTTCAGCCTGTTGCGAGGCGTCGGCCGCAGAGGCGTCCTCGGATGACTCAGCCTGCGCCTTCTCACGCGGAGCGCCGGTCGAAGCGCATGGCGTATCCGGCGACAGCTCACGACGCATGATCTTGCCCGTCGGATTCCGCGGAAGTTCCTCGACAAGCCGAATTTCCTTGGGAACCTTGTACCGTGCGAGGTGCTCGCGACAGTGAGCGCGGATGCCGGCCGGGTCAAATTCAAAACCTTCCTCAAGTTCGACGAATGCCAGCGGCAGTTCGCCTCGTGACTCATCGTGCATGCCGATGACTGCCGAGGCATGAACGGCGGGGTGCTTGTTCAGTACTTCCTCGATCTCGCGCGGGAAGACGTTCTCACCCCCGATGATGAGCATCTCTTTGATCCGTCCGGTGATGTAAAGGAAGCCCTCTTCATCGAAGTGGCCCATGTCGCCGGTCCGGTAGTACCCTTCCTTGTCGAACGATTCCGCTGTCAGTTCCGGCAGCTTGTAATACCCCTTCATGACATTCGGACCCTTGATGCGGATCTCCCCGTCCTCATTCGGGCCGAGCCGCTGGTCGTTGCCATCGACGATCTTCTCCTCGACCTGTGGCAGCGGCTTGCCGACCGTATGCGGGCGGTGTTCATCCGGCCGGCACCAGTTCGACACCGGGCCGGTTTCCGTCAGGCCATAGCCCTCGTTGATCGTGGCGTTAAAGCGCTCCTTGAACCCTGAGGCGACCGCATCCGGCAGCGGTTCGCCGCCGGAAACGATGTACCGCAGCGAAGAGAAATGATCGGCCTTGGCGCTCTTGGCGCTCAGCAGCGCGTTGTACATTGACGGGATGCCGATGAATGCCGTCGGCCGGTGCTCCGCCATCAGGTCAAGAATCTTGCGCGGCATGAAGCGGGCGGTGTATACGACCTTGCAGCCGATCATCATCGGAAGCAGCGTCAGGACCGTCAGTCCGAATGAGTGAAACTGCGGCAGCACGCCGAGTATCACGTCCCGGTCGGTGAACTTCGCCCACTGCCGGCACTGCTCGACGTTAGTCGCGAGGTTCGCCGCGGTCAGCATGACGCCCTTCGGCTTGCCGGATGTGCCGGAGGTGTAAAGCAGCACCGCGACATGATCGTCATCCCGCGTGGCCGATAATCGCAGCGGCGGAAAGCCCTTCGTGGACATGTCCTCGAGCCGGAGTTCGTGCACGCCCTCGGGCATGCGGCCGAACATGTCGAGCATCGGCTGGACCGTGATGCACAGGTCGAGTTCCGCATCGCGGATGACGTACCCGAGTTCATCGGGCTTGAGCAGATAATTCAGCGGGACCAGCGTCCGGCCAAGCATCCAGGTGGCGATCATCGCCATCGGGAACATGCCGGACGTCGGCAGCATGACCCCGACGTGCTGTTGATCAGTGCGCTGTTCGATCTCACGTGCCAGGTGCAGCGCGCCGATATACATCGTGATGGCCTTCCACTGCCGCTGGTCATCAACACAGACGGTGCGGAAGGGACGTGTCAGCAGGCGGCGGAGGATCGGCTTGAGCGTACGCATGGTCCGGTCTGCTTCTCGTTTGGGGTCAGGATCGAAACTGGCGAGGACACTCGCCTCCGACCGATAGGGTAGCGTACCGCGTCGCCGCGGGGATCGATGATTTGACAGGTGAGACAATGATCCGAATTTACAGCGTACCGGCAGCAATCGTCCTCGGTCTGGTCCTGACAGCTCTCGGCACCGCCGGCGGATGCCAGACCGTGCCGGCGAGCAGCAATGGGCTCGAAGAGGCCCTCGGCGATTATGAGGCCGGGCACTACAGCATGGCCCACCGTCGGGCGATGCGGGTCTGGCGGGACGCACGCGGTACGGATCGCGATCAGGCCGCCTACGTCGCCGGCCTTAGTGCCCTGCAGAATGACGATCTTGACGAAGCCGAGTTGCGACTGTCCATCGCTGCCCGTTCGCACGACCGGCAACTGGCCGGGCAGGCCCGCGCATCGCTCGGCATGGTCCATTTGCAGCGCGATCGCCAGCGTGATGCCGGCCGGTTCTTCGCCGAGGCAGCCGAACTGCTCAGCGGCGAGGAAGCCCGCGAAGCCCTTCGTCTTGCCCGCGAAGCGGGGTACGACCCGGAGGATCCCGATCGCGTGCTGGTCTGGCGTGCCCGAGGCACCGACCAGTCCGAGAACCAGTGGCATTCGAATCACTTCGCGCTTCAGGTCGGGGTCTACAACGATGCTGATAACGCCGAGGACGCCCTGCGACGAGCGCGGAAGATCGCCCGGCAGACCGGCCACGGCCCGGTCCGACTGGTCGAGCAGGTCGACAGCCGCGGCCGAATGGTGTACGTCGTGCAGATCGGCCGGTTTGACAACCGTCAGGACGCCACATCTGCCCGTCGCCAGATCGGTCGGCTGGACCTTGTGGTCACCTCGGTGACGAACTCGTCGTCGTAAGTCGACCGCCACCGCGTCGAAACAGGTTCCTTCCGTCCGCTGATGGGATCGGCGCAGGGTGGCCATGTGCCAACTCTCCCGGTCCAAGGCGCCCTACACTTGGTGCAGCGCCCATCGGAGACGGAGATCCGGACATGACCATTCGACCCGGCCTGAACGCCAAGATTCTCGCAATCATCACCTGCGCTGTGATGCTGGCCGGGGCGGCGAGAGCCGACATTGAACCCGGCGGGAGCGACGGGCCTTTCAAGCCGCTGCCCGAGGAAGGGCCGGTGCCGCCGATCTACGATCGAACCGCGGTGGACGAATCCCTAGAGCAGCGACGCCACCGTGAAGCGCAGCATCGGCAGCACATTGAACAGATCCGCCGCGAGCACTTTCATCGCATGCGGAACCCGGAAATCCGCCGGAAAGGCATGGAAGAACTCCGTGACCTGACGGACCCCGCCGCGTTCCGGCCCATGTTCGAGGTGCTCGCTGACGAAAGTGACGAGGTGCTCAAAGCGGTCTTCGACCACCTCGCCGGCCAAGGGGATGAGGGGCAGGCCGCGCTCGTCTGGATCGGCATTCACCAGGTCGCCGGGCAGACTCGCACGCGCGACGCCCAGCGGCTGCATCACGCGGTCATGCAGCGTCTGGAACAGCCCGTCTCGAACGCCGTGCTTCGCGAGTTCGATACAGCGCTCCGCCGGACCGATCATCACGTGGTCAATCAGGCCGGCCGGCTGGCGGGCATGCTCAATGTCACCGAAGCGATCCCGCTGCTCATGCTCAACCAGGTCGCGTTCCGCTCGAGCCGGAGCCGTCCCGCTGAAGGCGAGATCGAGTGGTATTACGTGGGTTCGGACCTTATCCCGGTCCGCAACCTCTCGTGGATTACGCAGAGTGACGCCGGGGACTTCAACCTCGTTCCCGGCACCCGGACAACCGGTGTCGTCACGCGGGAGCGGGATGGCGTTGAGATCACCTATCGCATGGATGTGCACAACACCCTCGTCCGCCTCGCGTCGGATGCGATTGGCGAATCCACCCGCGGGCTGGGCTTCGATATGTGGCAATGGTACGAGTGGTACAACGAGACTTACGTGCCGCACATGAATCGTCAGGCGGGCCGCCGTCGCAGCGGCTGATGACTGGCGCCACCTTCGTTCCGGAAAACCGAACATGGGCCATCTGGGCGGGCCTGTGCCTCCGGTTGCCGGGCTGTATGTCGCAACCGCACTCGCTTCCGGTCCGGGCTGAAGAGGGAGTTGGACGCCATGGTCGCACCGGATGCTTTCGGAGTCGTCGGGCTCGGGCGCATGGGAGGGGGACTGGCCAGCCGGGCCGCCCGTGACGGATTTCATGTCGTCGGCACAACGAGAAGTGACGTCGACGACAATGTGAAAGACGCCGGCGTCGAGGTGGTCGATGACCCGTCCGGCTTCCGTGAGCGGCTCGCACCGCCGCGTGTCATCATGCTCTACGTCCCGGCCGGTCCGGTGATCGACGACCTCATCGGCCAACTCGTTGATGTGCTCGACGCCGGGGACGTAATCGTCGATGGCGGCAACTCGTACTGGGGCGATTCCATCCGCCGCCATGACCGGTTGAATGAGCGCGGCATTTACTTCGTCGATGTCGGCACGAGCGGCGGTGTGGAAGGGATTCAGCGTGGGGCGTGCTTCATGGTCGGCGGGCAGCCTGAGGCGGTCGACCGGGTCGAGCCCATCCTTCGACCTCTTGCCGCCGAAGGGGGATACGTCCACGCCGGCCCGCCCGGCAGCGGT
>SLJD01000393.1 GCA_007135295.1 Phycisphaerales bacterium | reverse complement strand
CGGCGGGAATGCTTGTCGCCGCCGGACTTCTCTGCATTGCCTGGACCGCGCCGTCCGCCACGGCAAAAGAAACCTCTCCGTTCACACTCTCCGCTGAAGACAGTCGCTCAGCGCCCGATCAACGGCAGATCGAACTGTTCAGCGATGTCGTGCTCAACCCATCGCCGGACATCGACGCCGAGACGCGACGCGGCATGGTGGAAGAACTGCTGAAACTGGGACATCCCAAAGCAATCGAGCCGCTGCATGAAGCCCTGGTCAGCGGCCGGGCAGAGATCATGGAGCCGGTCATTGATGTGCTGCTGCGCCTGCCCACGCCTGAACCGAGGCTCATCAATGCCGCGGTCGACGCCTTTGCTCACGCGCCGGAAGGAACACTCGACGCCCTGTCAATCCTGATCGGGCAATACGGCGATCGCGGCTTCGAGCGCATCGCACCCCTGGCGAGGGATCGTGAGCAGTCAGCGGAGAAGCGCCTCGCACCGATCAAGGCGATTGCCGCGTTCCGCGGCCGCGAAAGCGTGGACCTGCTTATGGATCTCGCTGATCCCGGCCGGGATGAGCCGGCTGAGGTTCGCAACAAGGCCTTCGAATCGTTGCGGCGGCTGACCGGCCTCGACTTTGAAGACGATTACGACGCGTGGCAGGACTGGTGGGCGCAGGCCCGCGAACTCGACAGCGACGAGTGGCTCAAGCAGATGATCCACTCCATGAGCGAGCAGATCGCCGCCACCGAACAGCGCCTTCAGGATGAGCGCCAAGCCGCGGCCGCCATTGCGGACCGCCTGAGCGAAACACTGCGCGAACTGTACCGGGCATTGCCGGACGATCAGCAGTTCGTGCAGTTGACACATGACCTGCGCGACTCGATGCCGGTCGTGCGGGAAGCCGCGGTCGATCGCCTGTCACGCCTTCTGCGCGATTCGGTCCGGCTGCCGGAAGAGGTTCAGCTCGCGCTCGTCGAGCGGCTGGACGATGACGAGCCGGTGCTCCGCCGCAAGTCCGCCCGCCTGCTCGATGAACTGAATTACGACGGGATCGGCGTGCTGCTCGCCGAGCGGCTGGTCAACGAGTCCGATCCCCGCGTGGCGGCGGAGGTGCTGTCGATCCTCGCCAACCGGCCGACGGCTCATGCGGTGGAACCAGCCACCCAATGGCTTTCAGACGAAGCCGCCCAGGAGCCAGCGGCAACGGCATTGTGGCGGCTGATCGAGCGCGACCAGATTGACGACGACGCCCGATCGCTCGTGCTCGACGTCACACGAAACGCCTTTGATGACCGTTCGTCACCGGGCCTTGCCCGCCTGCTTGCCACCCTCGAACCGGACGACCGGGCTGAGCCGCTGCTCGAAGTACTCGACCATGACGACGAGGACTGGCGCCAGGCCGCCGCTGAGGGGTTCCGGCATCGCGGCTGGCAGGAACCGCTGGTCGAACGCCACAACGACGACGCAATTTACCCCGTCGCCGTCGATGCGCTGACTGATTTGCCGTTCTCACTCAGCACGCTCGATCAACTGCTCGCCATCGCACCGAGCAGGGACGGCAACAACAGTGCCAGCCGGTCGATCTGGACGCGGGCGATCATGGACTATGCCGGCGACGCGCCGCCGGAGCGACTTGCCGAGGTCGACGACCGGCTGCGTGACGCGGATCACGTCGACCGGTCGATGCGCATTGATGTGCTCGCCCGAATCGAAGACGACGACGCCGTCGCCGGGATCGATCTCGACCTGTTCGGCGATCTGACGGTCCGGCTGGCCGGCATGCTCTGTGACGAGTTTGAAGGCGACCGCGCGTACCAACTGATCGAGCGGTTTCTCAGCGCCGCCAGCGGCGAGGTTGAGCCGGAAGACCTTGACGAGGTCGATCGCCTCCACTTCCGCGCAGCACTGCTTGCTGATCGGTACTCAAACGCGATCGACATCGATGACGACGTCATGGCGTGGCTCGACATGCTCGAATCGATCGCCTCGGACGATCCGGAGCGGGCCGCCCGCCTCGCCGATGAGATCCGAGAGCGGTTCAGCGACCAGCTTGATCATGAAGAGCTGGCCGAGCGGCTGGAAGCGGTCCGCCGATCCCTTCCCGAGGAACTGCTCAGCGACGCGGGGGACGCGGCGCGGTGACCGACGGGTTGATCGAATCCGCCCGACGGATACTCGCTGAGGCGCGATCCATCGTCAGTTTCTCCGGCGCGGGGCTCAGTGCGGAGTCCGGCGTCGCGACGTTCCGCGATCCGGAGACCGGCGGATTGTGGTCGCGGTACGACCCGACGCAGTTGGCCTCACCGCAGGGGTTCGCCGCCGACCCGGACCTGGTCATCGACTGGTACAACCATCGCCGGCAATCCATCGCCACCGCCGAGCCCAACGCCGCCCACCGGGCCCTCGCGGCCCGCCGCGACATCACCCACATCACGCAGAACGTCGACCCGCTGCTCGACCTCGCCGGCGCCGAGGATGTGCTGCACCTGCACGGCCGGATCGACCTCGACCGCTGCCACGGCGGATGCGGCGTCTCGGAACAGATCGATCTCGCCGACCCCCCACCGCGCCGGGCGTGTCCGTCCTGCGATGAGCCAATGCGGCCGGCGGTGGTGTGGTTCGGCGAGATGCTGCCGATGGATGTCTTCGGCGAAGGGGAGCGCGCATGCTCGCAGTGCGATGCGTTGCTGGTCGTCGGCACGAGCGCCGAGGTCTACCCCGCCGCCGGGTTCATCGACATCGCCCGCGCCGCCGGGGCGTCGATCATCATCGTCAACACCCAGCCGAGCGCCGCCAGCCGACACGCGGACGTTGAACTCATCGGCCAGGCCGGCGAGATTCTTCCGTCCGTGCTCGACTCCGTCCCGGCATGATCGAGACAGCCATCAACCGGTCGTGCGCAATCCGCCGGCGATGCCTTGAATGGTCAGGCGGATCAACTCGGCGAGCCGCCCGGCTTCAGGGTCGGCCTCATCGACCTGCCGCAACCGGCCGAACAGTTCCACCTGCAACAGGTTCAAAGGGTCGACGTAGGGATTGCGCACCTCGATCGACCGCTTCAGCCAGGGGACGTCATCGAGCAGGTCCGACTGGCCGACGACCGCCAGCACCGACCGCCGGCTGCGTTCGTACTCGGCTTCGATCATGGACCAGATCGTCTGCCGCGTCGTTTCGTCATCGACAAGCGACGCGTGGTGCCGCGCGATTCCCGGATCGGTTTTCGCCAGGGCGAGCGCCGCGTTGTCGATCGTCGCGCGGACAAATTCGGAACTTTTGTATCGATCGCGAAGCCACGTCACAGCCGATTCGTCCTGCATGAACGGCTCGAGCGCCGCCCCGAGCCCGTACCACGCTGGGAGGATGTGGCGGTTCTGCGTCCACGAGAACACCCACGGGATCGCCCGCAGCGTTTCCAGCGATCTCTGCTGGCGGCGGCGGGACGGGCGAGAGCCGATCGGCAGTTGCTCGATCTGTGTGATCGGCGTCGCCTGCTCGAAGTACGTGATGAAGCCCGGCTGATCGACGAGTTCGCGGTAAGCCCGCCGCGCCGCCGCTGCGAGTTCATCCAGCCGCCGACGGTCGTCGTCGCCCATTTCGTCATTCGCCGCCGGTCCGCATTTTTCCGTCGCGCGCCACGCCTGGTGCAGCGTCGCCGAGGTCACCTGTTCGAGATGGCGGTGGGCGATCTCCGGGTCGTCGTACCGCTCGGCGAGGACCTCGCCCTGCTCCGTGATGCGCAGCCCGACTTCGACGGTGCGAGCCGGCAGGGAGTGAATCCCCCGTGCCGCCGGCCCGCCGCCGCGGCCAAGCGCCCCGCCGCGCCCGTGAAAGAATCGCACGCGCACGCCGTGCTTCATCGCCGCCTCGTGAACCTTCTCCTGCGCGTCCTGCAGCCCCCAGCATGCGGCGAGATATCCCCCGTCCTTCGTGCTGTCGGAGTACCCGACCATTACGAGTTGTTCGTCACCGACCGCCCGGACATGCTCGCGATACGCCGGGTGGCTGAGCATCGCGTCGAGCACATCCGGGGCGCGATGCAGATCGTCGATCGTTTCAAACAGCGGCGCGATCGGCATCGGCAGGCGACCGCCGTCCAGCCCCGCCTGAACCGCCGCCCACGTCGAGAACCAGAGCACGGCCAGCACATCGCCCGGCTGATGCGTCATCGAAATAACGTGCGCCCCGAGACTCGCCGGCCCGCTCATTGAATGAACCCGCCCGAGCAGCGTGAAGAGATTCATTGCTTCCCGCGCCTGATCCGAGGCGACATGCTCAACGGCGTCTCGCGTCAGTCCGCCGGCGTTCATCATCGACTCGGTCAGCACGCGCTGGCGACCGGATTCATCGAGGTCGGCGTAGTTGTCGCACACGCCCCACGCGGCGAGGAGTTCAGCGAGCACCTCGTGGTACCAGCCCGATTCCTGCCGCACATCAAGCTGCATGAGGTGCAGGCCGAACACCTTCGCCTGGCAGACCCAGTCGTCGAGATGCGCCTCATTAATGAGCGCGCCGCGATGCCGGCCGAGCGACCGCCGCATCAACTCAAGGTCCGCGACGAGTTCCGCGCCATCGGTGTACGCGCCGTCGGGCGGCTGCGATGACAAATCAGCATTCTTCGCCCGCTCCAGACGCCACTGCACGATGGTCAACCAGCGGCGGTACGGCTCGGCGTGGGAGAGATGCTCAAGCAGGTCGGCGACGTCCGGCCACTGCTGCGTCGCAAAGATGATCGCTTCTTCGAGCGCGGTGTCGACCCCTACCTTGCGCGATGACATGCTCAGGTTCCGCCGCGTCGCCTTTGCCTGTTCGATGTGCCGGCTGATCGCTTCGCGCCGGAGCGTCCGCAGCGCCCGCTCCGTGACATCGGCGGTCACGTACGGGTTGCCGTCCCGGTCGCCGCCGATCCACGTGCCGAACCGCAGCAACGCCGGAAGCGGGTCATCGCCGGTCGCCCCGGCGGCTTCGTCATCCTCGGCTGAACCGCTCGCATCTCCGTCACCGGATGGACGGCCGACCAGCGGCCCGAACGCCTCGCGCAGGTCACGATAGATCCGCGGAGTGATGTGCCAGAGATTGCCGGCGAAGAACAGCGACCGGTCGAGTTCTTCAAGCACCGTCGGCCGGCGGAACCGCACGAAGTCCGTCTGCCACAGCCCCGCCAGATCCGCCCGCACGCGCCGCATGAGGCGCTCCGCCTCGCGGGGTGTCAGGAGCGGCTCGTCGTGTTCAGCCAGATGACCGCGCAGATCCCGGACCT
>SLJD01000261.1 GCA_007135295.1 Phycisphaerales bacterium | reverse complement strand
CGGGCGGGTGTGGTGGCCGATGCCGGCGGGTCGTCGGGCTTGCCGGCGGGCGGGGTTCGCCGGGTTGTGGTGGCGGTGGGGAATTCGGCGAAGCGGCGGAGTTCGCTGGCGCGGATTTCAGCGCAGGCAGCGCGATCGACCCGGCCGGCCCGGTTCTGCCACGATGGCTTTCGGCTGAGCGTGGGCAGCGGTGGAGGTGGCGGCGGCTGCATGGGGCATGATAGGTATGTGTTCGGGTTTGGTCCAGCCCGAAATGTGGTGGATCATGTGGTGGATCAGGGGCGGATCACGACTGTCGGTGTGCGGGCGCGGGATGGGCGGGGTCAGAAGCGGTTGATGACGAAGGGGTTGTGCTGGCGTTCGCGGGCGATGGTGGTCGCGGGGCCGTGGCCGGGGTGGACGGTCATGTCGTCGGGCCAGTGCATGATGACTTCGTGGATGGTGTGTCGCATGGCGTCGGGATCGGATGAGGGGAAGTCGATGCGGCCGATGGAGCCGGCGAAGAGGGTGTCGCCGACGATTGCCTGCTTCGAGTCGTCGTGGATGAAGCAGACGCCGCCGGGGCTGTGGCCCGGGGTGTGGACGACGCGCCAGGGCGTGCCGGCGAGGTCGAGGGTTTCGCCGCCGTCGAGCAGGTGGTCGGGGGCGGTGACGGAGACGGGCTGGCCGATGAGGGCGGAGAGGTTGAGCGTGGGATCGGCGTTCCAGTCGGCTTCGGCGCGGTGGGCGTAGATGGGCAGCCGGCCGAGGACGGTGATCGCTTCGTCGACGCCGGCGATGTGGTCGGGGTGGCAGTGGGTCAGCAGGAGGGCCTCGGGGCGGAGTTCCTGACGTCGGACGTAATCGAGCATGGCGCGGGGGTCGAAGCCGCAGTCGATGAGCCAGCAGGGGGCGCCTGTGGCGGGGCGGCCGGGGGTGATGACAAAGCAGTTCGTCTGGTAGTCGCCGAGGGTGAAGGTCTCGATGTGCGGCGCGGGGGTGTCAGCGGTGGCGGGGTGGTCGGGCTCGGTGTTCGCGGGGGTCATATACTCATCCTGAAGGGTGTGCGGCCTGATCAGATGAAACGGGCCGAGTGAAACTTCGAACGATATCGCAGGAACCGCCGGCATGACCAGTTCACCGTCATCGTCACAGTCACCGTCACCGTCGACTTCCACGTCTTCGAGCGCAGATGGTGCGAGCGGGGTGTCGCTGGTCAAACGCCGGATGGATGATGTGCCGGCGGAGCCGGTTGCGATGGACGGCGTATCGGGTGTGCGGATGCGGTTGCTCGTGGGGCGGCGTGACGGCGCGCCGACGTTCTCGATGCGGCAGTTCACCGTCGAGCCGGGCGGTCATACGCCGGACCACGAACACAATTATGAGCACGAGGTCGTGGTGCTGCGCGGCGGGGGCGAGGTGATGTACGACGGGGTGTGGCACGCGATGGAAGCGGGCGAGGTGATGCTGATCGAGCCGAATGTGCGGCACCAGTTCCGCAACACGGGGGCGGAGCCGCTGGAGTTTCTGTGCCTGGTGCCGGTGACACACGATTGCGGGAAGCCGACGCCGGGCAGTTGATGGCATGAACGCCGCGTGCCGGTGTCCATGGAAGGGGATGAGGGGGACGTTCCCCCGGGGGCAGGAGAGTGGCCATGAGCGTATCGCAGCGAACTGACGTGGCTCCGGGGTCGTTTTCAGGCGATGGCGGGGCGATTGAAGGGGCGCCGAAGCGGGGCGGTTCGGGTGGCTCTTCATCGGATCTTGCGCGGGTGCTCGCCGGCTGCGCGGTGCCGGGGGTGTTGTTTGTCGCGGCGATCGTGATTGGCGCGATGGGCCTTGGAGAGCCGTGGGGCATCCCGGCCCTGACGACGGGCGCGGCGGGGATGCTGGTGACGATCGCGGCGGTGGTGGTCCGTCAGCCGGCGTGGTCGCTGTTCGGCCTGACGGTGATCGGCGGCATGGGATGCGTCTGGATCGGCGTGGAGGTCGGCATGCAGGGGGGCGGCGGGCCGGCGGGCTGGGCGCTGATCGCGGCGGGGACGGTCGGGCTGCTCATGACGGGCGTGGCGATGCCGATCTGGTGGGAACTGCGACGGCGAAATGGAGACGCGGAGATGAGCGGTGGCGGTTCGAACGCGTCGGCGGGGGCGGCGGTGTCGGACGTGGTCGCGCCGCTGCTGCGGGAGATTCACACGCACACGATGCTCTCGGACAACGCCAAGCGCGTGCTGTTCCGCGACCATGAAGTGCAGATGCTGCGCGAAGCGATCGAGTCGGACATCGAGTGCGGCGATTTCAACGCGGGGTTGACGCATTGTGATGCGCTGGGCGACCTGTTCGGCTTCCGCGAAGAGGCCGAGGCGTATCGCTCTCGGATCCTGCAGATCCGTGACCAGGAGCATGACGCGAAAGTGCGGCAGGCGCTTGAGCAGCTTGATGCGCACCTTGAGCGGCGGGACTGGGCGACGGCGTACCGGGAAGCGGCGCGGATCCGGCGGCTGTATCCGGATTCGCATCTTGTCGATCATCTCGAAGACCGCATTCTGCGGGCGCGGGAAGAGCACAAGGCGGACCTGGAGCAGAAGTTCCTCGATGCGGCGCAGCGCGATGATGCGGAAAGCGCGATGGAGTGGCTGCGCGAACTCGACCGGTACCTCACGCCGGAAGAAGCGGGCCGGCTCGCGGAAGTCGCCCAGGGCGTGGTGGTCAAGCACCGGGAGAATCTCGGCGCGCAGTTCAAGATCGCGGTGCGGAACCACGAGTGGACTGAGGCGGTGTACCTCGGCCAGTCGATCATCGACGAGTTTCCCAACAGCAAGATGGCGGATGAGGTGCGATCCGTGATCGACAAGCTGCGGGCGCGGGCGACGCAGTCGCCGACGGCGCAGATGCGGTGAGGCGCCGGTGAGGCAGGTCTCCCGGGGAGGGAGAGCAGAGTTGGGGGGCAAAGTTGGAGGCAGAGTTGGGGGCAGGGCTGGTGGGCGGAGGTGTTCTGAGCATCGACAGTGGGCGGTCGGCGATATACTCTGCCGAATCATGCGGTTCTGGACGAGGACATTTGAGACGGGTTCCTGCCACGCCGGCGTGCGGGGCGCTGCGGTTCGGGCTCTGATGGTGGCGGGAGCCGCGATGGTGCTGGTGATCGCGCCGGGGTGCGGGGCGGCCGGGCAGGATATTGATGACTTGTTCCGTTCAATCGTGCCGCCTTCGCCGGGCGAAGCCGCCCGGGACATGCTCGACCCGAATGATGCTGACCGGCGCCGCCGGGGGGTGGTGCTGATTGCCAATTCGTACTTCGCCGACGAGGACGCGTATGTGCGAACGTATCGCAACTACGCGCAGACGGATGAGGATCCGCTCGTGCGGGCGGCGGCGACGGAAGCGCTGGGTCGGCATGGGGATCCGGAGGACGCGGCGATACTCGCGGCCCAGCTTCGGCACGATCATGAACAGGTCCGGTGGGCGGCGGCGCGGGGGCTTCAGCGGCTGCACAACCCTGCTGTGATCGGCTCGCTCGTCCGCGTGCTCGGCGATGAAGAGGAAGAACCGGACGTCCGGGCGGCGGCGGCGGTCGCCCTGGGGCAATACCGGTCGCATCGGGCGGTTGAAGGGCTCGTGGCGGCGCTGGAGACGCGGCATTTGTCGGTGAATCTGATGGCCCAGCGGTCGCTGCGGATCCTGACCGGTCAGGACTTTGGGATGGATCGTCGGGCCTGGATCGACTGGTATGACGCGACGGATGAGCCGTTTGCTCAAGGCGTTGCCTATCTGTACCCGACATACAGCCGGGATGAGACGCTGCTGGAAAAATTCGCCTTCTGGACGAATCTGGAGTTCGAGGAGCCGGCCCCGCCCCGCGGATCGCCGTATGAGGCGGAGTTTGACCCGGAGCGGGGGATCGTGCCGCCCGATCAACTCGACTGAGGGCGTCTGGGAAGACCGGGCGACCGGGCGATCGTCTGCGGCCCGGCGGATGAAGATTATGGCACAACTGAAATTGAGCGGTCCGATCGACCGTTCTCGTGCGCGTGCGCCGGCCGGAGCGCTCTCGTGAAGGCGGTGCTGGCCGCGGAAGGCGGCGCGCAGGTCGAAGGGCGGTACGTAAACTCGGACCCGCCGGCGGAAGGAGGAGAGGCGTGGGCGCGGCTGCGGCTCGTGCGCGGTATGGTCACGCGGCTGGATCGGGAGGTCGCGGCCGGGTTCGTGCTGAGATCAGCGGGCGCGGGGGCGAGTACCGGAACAGGAGCCGGGGGCGGCGGGGCGGCAGCGTTTCAAGGGGTCCTCGGCCATACGGCGGTGGGGGAAGTGGAGTCGGTGGACGGCGGAACATCCCCGGGCAAGGGCCGGGCCGGGGCATCAGGCCGGCCATCCGATCTGGTCGGCCGGCGGGTGCTCGTCGCGCCGCATGTGGCGTGCCGGAGTTGCGACATGTGCCGGTCGGGTTTGCGGCTGCACTGTCGGCAGCGGCGAATGTTGGGAATATGCGGGCTGGACGGCTGCCTGTCAGAGCGGTTCGCGGCGCCGGCGGAGAATCTGCTGACGGTGCCGGATGACCTTGATGATGACATCGCGGTGTTCGGCTCGATTGTGGCGGCGGGGGTGCAGGCGGTGCGGCAGTTGACGATTGAAGGTAAGCCGTACATCACGGTGCTCGGCGACGGGCCGGTGGCGCTGGTCTGCGCGCAGTTGATGGCCCGGCTCAACGCGTCGGTTCGAGTCATTGGTCGGCATCTGCACAAGCTGGCGGTGTGCGAGCGGTGGGGGATCAAGCATCGTCCGCTGAGCGAGATCGGTCGTCGGGCGGATCAGGACATCGTGGTGGACTGCACGGGCCGGCCGTCGGGCCTCTCGGCGGCGCTGGAACTTGTCCGGCCGCGGGGGCAGATCCTGAGCAAGTCGCTGATGGTGGATCGCGGCGGGACGGACGATCGTGCGGGACACCTGAGCCGGCTTGTCGCGGGCGAAGTGACGCTGCTCGGCTCGGGGTTCGGTCCGATGAGCGAGGCGCTGTCCCTTCTCGCGCGGCGGGAGGTTGATGTGCTGGGATTGATCGACCGGCGGTGCCGGCTGGCGGACGCGGCGGGGATGTTCAGAGTAGCCGACTTCAGTCCCCTGAGTGTGCTCATCGAGCCGTAGATCGGATTCGCTGCGCAGCGTCGGCTACAATCGCCGACCTTGAACACGCCAGACGGTCCAACCGAGCCGGAGCGGCCTGATTCCGCTGCTTCGGATGGCTTGGCTGCGTCCCGCGCCGACGCTGCGGGTGGTGGCGATGGCAGTCCGG
>SLJD01000404.1 GCA_007135295.1 Phycisphaerales bacterium | reverse complement strand
TGGCACGCAGCGTCGAAAACTTGCACCTTGGCCTTGGGGTCATGACCATCCAGCTTGAAAGGAGTCCGTTTACATGCTCCGAACCAGAGTTCTTCAGCCGCTCGCCATGTTGCTTGCGGCCATTACCAGCACAGGATTGATGACGATGCAGGACACTCACGCCGCAGCCGACGCTGTCGCTCAGCATGCCGATCTGATTCCACGCGAGATCTTTTTCGGTAATCCGGATCGGGCCTCCGTGACCGTCAGTCCAGACGGATCGCGCTTGGCGTATCTGGCCCCGCACGAGGGCGTGATGAACGTGTGGGTTCAGTCCATCGGGGAAGATGACGCCCGGCCGGTGACGCGGTCGGAGCAACGGCCGATCCGCACGTTTTTCTGGGCTTACAACAATGAGCAGATCATCTATGCCCAAGACAAGGGGGGCGACGAGAATTGGCGGCTGTACGCGGTGAACCTGAGTGATCTCGAGGAGGTGGACCTGACGCCGTTTGAAGGCGTTCAGGCACGCGTCGTCGCGACGGATCGGAAATTTCCCGATGAGATTCTGGCGGCCGTCAATAACCGGGTGCCGCAGTTTCACGATGTGATCCGCATCAACACCCGGACGGGCGAGCGCGAAACTGTTTTTGAGAATGACGATGGATGGGCGAGCTTCATCGCGGACAGCGACTTTGCGGTTCGTGTGGTCACCCGTGTGACGCCGGATGGCGGGCTCGAATCGATGATCCGGGACAGCAACGACGATGTCTGGCGTGACTTTCTGCGGTGGTCCATGGAAGATTCCATGACTTCATCGCCGCTCGGGTTCGCGAGGGACAACAAGACGTTGTATCTCTCGGATTCGCGCCGAGCGGACACAGCCGGCTTGTACGAAGCAACATTTGATGAGGAGGGCGAGTTCGATACGAATCTCCTTGCCCGCCATGACAGGGCTGATCTCGACGATGGCGAATGGGATCCCGAGACCGGCCGGCCGCAAGCGGTGGCGTTCGAGTACGACCGGGTTGAGTGGAAGATCCTTGACGACACGATCGAAGAGGACTGGCAGTTCCTTCATGAACTGGAGGATGGCGACTTCTCCATCACCAGCCGTTCCCTCGATGATCGTGTGTGGACGGTGGCATTTATCGTGGATGACGGTCCGGTACAGTATTACCTCTACGACCGGAGCAACGGACAGGCGGAGTTCCTTTTCACGAACCGAACGGCGCTGGAAGACAAGACGCTCGCGTCGATGAAGCCGGTGGTCATTGAGTCACGTGATGGTCTTGATCTGGTCAGTTATCTCACCACTCCCCCCGGCGTCGAGGCCGGGAACCTGCCGATGGTACTGCTCGTGCACGGGGGGCCGTGGGCGCGCGATTCGTGGGGGTACAACCCCGTGCACCAGTGGCTCGCCAATCGCGGGTATGCCGTGCTGAGCGTGAATTTCCGCGGATCGACCGGTTTCGGCAAATCGTTTGTCAATGCCGGGAACCGTGAATGGTCTGGTAAGATGCATGATGATCTCATCGATGCCGTAGAATGGGCTGTCGGGCAAGGCGTTGCCAACGAAGATCAGGTGGCGATCATGGGTGGAAGTTACGGCGGCTACGCGACGCTGGTCGGAATGACTTTCACACCCGAGGTCTTCGCAGCCGGTGTGTCAATCGTCGGGCCATCGCATGTCCGGACGCTGCTCGAATCGATTCCGCCGTATTGGGAGCCGGTCAAGGCCATGTTCGACGCCCGTGTCGGGTCGCTGGACGAAGAGGAATACCTGGACGAGATCTCCCCACTAAACCGTGTTGAAGAGATTCGCCGCCCGCTTCTCATCGGTCAGGGAGCCAACGACCCGCGGGTGAAGGAGTCGGAAAGCGAGCAGATCGTCACGGCCATGCAGGAACGCAATATCCCCGTGACGTATGTGCTCTTCCCTGACGAGGGGCATGGCTTTGCACGGCCGGAGAACTCGATCGCCTTCTGGGCTGTTACCGAGGCGTTTCTGGCTGAACATCTCGGCGGTCGGTATGAGCCACTTGATGAAGCGATCGGCGCATCGAGCGCAACGGTTCCGGAAGGCGCGGAGCTCGTACCGGGGCTGAAGGACGCTGCCGACTGATTCGGCTGGGGAGGTCGCGTCGCCATCGTTGCTTGAACCAGTTGCCCTCGCCGGAAACGGCGGGGGCGTTTTTCTTGGGCAGCCGTTTCATTGATCCGGCGACGGATCATGTTGTGGAAGCGGCCAGCATATCTGGCGCGACGAAACGATCGTCGTCGGCCTGTTCTCGAAGCTGATCAAGCAAACGCGTGCAGCGTGGATGGCCGATCTGCCTGGCCCATTCAAGGGGCCCCTTCGGGTAGTTCGTGCCGAGCTTCATTGCGGTATTGATATCGTCAGCCGATGCGACGCCCTCTGCTTTCGCCCACGCTGCTTCGTTGATGATGGCAATGAGGACACGTGCAAAGATGTACTGCTCAAGATCTGACCCTCGGTTCGGGCCGGCTTTCTCAATGAACTGTTCGACCGCTTCGAGCAGGCGATCCGGTGCGACAAAGGGACGGCGTTCAACCTCAATGGCCGGGGCCGGCTCGTCCTGTTCATAAATGTAGGCGCCACGGCCGGTCTTGCGGCCGAGGTTGCCTTCTTCAACCAGTTGCTCTTGGATCGGACTCGGCTTCAAACGGGGAGATTGACCGAGTTGCTTCCAGACGGAGGCGGTCGTCGCCGCGTTGACATCCTGGCCGATGAGATCGGTCAACTCGAACGGCCCCATCCGGAATTCTCCGAACTGTTTCAGTATGCGGTCAATCTCATCCACCCCCGCAAGCCCGTCAGCCAGGA
Source organism: Phycisphaerales bacterium (assembly GCA_007135295.1). Taxonomy (GTDB): domain Bacteria; phylum Planctomycetota; class Phycisphaerae; order Phycisphaerales; family SM1A02; genus SLJD01. Next base: position 2,443 of record SLJD01000404.1, on the reverse strand, counting down.
TTCGCCACGCTTCAAGATAGAACGGTCGAGCCACACGGTTGACGATGAAGCCCGGCGTGTCTGCAGCACGGACCGGCGACTTGTTCCACTGCCGGGCGATCTCGACGACCCGGTCGACGACACTCGCGTCGGATTGTCGGCCGGCGATGATCTCGACAAGCGGCAGGACCGGGGCCGGGTTGAAAAAATGCATGCCGACCGTGCGTGTCGGCCGGCCGATCTGTTCACCAATCGCGGTGACCGACAGCGATGAGGTGTTGGTCGCAAAGATGGCGTGCTCACTCAGCGCCGTTGTGACGTCCCCGAGAACCTTGACCTTGGCTGATAGGTCCTCAATGATCGCTTCGATGACAAGCTCACAGGACTCAAGCTGATCAGGGTCGTGGGCAATCACGATCCGGTCTGCCGCCGCGTCGGCCTGTTCCCGCGTCAGCCGTTCCTTTTCGACGAGCCGATTCAGGCGTCGGCCGACCTCTTCAATGGCTGACTTGCACTTGGCGCTATCGACGTCCATCAGTCGTACATTCCATCCGCCGATCGATGCGACCTGTGCGATGCCGGCTCCCATGGTGCCTGCGCCGATGATACCGACCGTTGATCCATTTGCCTGTGACATCACTGACTCGATTCTGTGATGATGCCGGACACGAAGATTCCCTTGAACTGCTTCACTGGCCGGTGAAGTCCGGCTTGCGCTTCTCCAGGAATGCGCTGACACCTTCGAGGTGGTCGGCTGTCTTGCCGGCTGACTCCTGCATGTACGCCTCGAGCTCAAGCTGTTTATCCAGCCCGTTGTCAAGAGAAGCGTTCAGCAATCGTTTGGTCAGCTCAAGGCCCTTGCCGGGCAGGCGGACGAGTTTGCCGGCCAGCCTGGTTGTCTCTTCAGCGAGGCTGTCTGCCGGGACGACCCGATTGACGAGGCCGAGGCGGAGCGCTTCATCCGCATCAACCTTCTCGCCGGTCATGCACAGTTCCATCGCTTTGCCCAGCCCGACCAGACGCGGCAGCATAAAGGTCGAGCCGGAATCGGGAATCAGCCCGACATTAATGAACACCTCGATGAACGATGCCTGATCGGAGGCGATACGCATGTCGCAGGCGAGGGCAAGCGAGCAACCGGCGCCGGCCGCGACGCCGTTGACTGAAGCGATCACCGGCTTGTTCATCTCGCGGATGCGTTTGATGATCGGATTGTATCGCTTGCGGAGGTCGATTCCGAGTTCCGGCACATAGCCGGGCACGTACTTCTCCTTCAGATCAGCAAGATCCTGCCCCGAACTGAATGCCCGCCCGGCGCCGGTGAGCACGACAACGCGGACGTCTGAGTCTCTGGCAGCAGATTTCAGCGCATTGCTCAGTTCGCTCGTCAACTCGTTGTTGAAGGCGTTGAGAACATCCGGTCGGTTTAGTGTAATTGTCGCAATGTGAGCGTCGATAGACAGCTCAACAGGACTGGTTGCTGCAGCAGTCGTCATGGCGTGGCTTCCTCCTGCACTGTCCCGGCCGGAAGCCGGGGATCACGGTAACAATCCTTGCGGGCGGCCGGGCATTCCCGACTCAGGGCCAATTGAACATGCGGTGATGCGTGCGAGTTCATGCTTCGGCATTCGAAGTGCCCCTCATGCCCGAAACGCGATCATGTGTTCCACTTTGATATTGTGCGATGAACCGACGTGGCCGGCAACCGATGGCATGTGGTCACAATGAGGCCGCAGCAATTCCAGCGGTCTCCGCGACCCGCTCAATCAGGCGGCAAGCTCCCGCCTCGTCATTGGCTTCCGCAATCAGGCGGACAATGGGTTCCGTGTTGGATGGTCGCAGATGGACCCATCCGTCCGGCCAGTCCAGCCGGATGCCATCGGTGTCGTTGATCCGGGCGTCGGTGCACCCCGACTTGAGGCGCTCAAGCATCGGCCCGACGGCATCCGTCCCACCGATTGCCGACAGATCGAACGCCCGCTTGACCATGGCAAACGCCGGCATTTCATCAACAATATCGCTGAGGGGACGCTGTTCAGCAGCAAGCAGTGTCAGGATTAGCGCCATCGCGGAAAGGGAATCGCGGACCCAGCAGATCTCAGGATGAATGACCCCGCCATTGCCTTCGCCACCGATCATCGCATCGTACTCATGCATGACAGCGGCAACATTGGCTTCGCCCACAGCCGATCGATGGACCGGGCACCCATGGGTTCGGGCGAGTTCATCGATCATTCGACTGGTCGAGAGGTTCGCCGCAACCGGTCCGCGTCGTCCGAGCACTTCAATCATGGCACGTGTGGTAAGGACAAGCGTGTACTCCTCGCCAATGTATCGCCCGTTCTCGTCTATGACAGCGAGCCGGTCCGCATCAGGGTCCTGCGCGAAACCGACCGCTGCCTCCTCGGCAGCGGTTCGTTCAGCGAGTTCGGTGAGATTGTCGCGGGTCGGCTCAGGGGTATGG
>SLJD01000019.1 GCA_007135295.1 Phycisphaerales bacterium | reverse complement strand
GGTTCTCCGACCGCCCCTTCCAGTTTCTGCCCGTCAACCGCCGGCCGGAGAAGCCCCGAAAGATCGGCCTGACCGAGATCCGCGGGCCGTACTACTCCGTGATCGGCTCGCGGCTGCTGCGGGATACGCTGGAACTGATGGGCCATGCAGTAGATGCGCTGAAATTCTCCGGCGGGGCGTTCACGCTCATGCCCCGCGACCGCGTTCGGGAACTGATCGAAATCAGCCATGAATTCGGCGCGGAAGTCTCGACCGGCGGTTTTCTCGAATACGCGCTGACACAGGGGCCGGACGTCGTCGGGCAGTGCATCGACGAATGCCGGGATCTCGGCTTCGACATCATCGAACTGTCATGCGGCTTCATCACGATCCCGACTGATGACTGGTTGCGCCTCGTCGAACGGGTGCAGAAAACGGGACTGAAAGCCAAGCCGGAAATCGGCATCCAGTTCGGCGCCGGCGGGGCGAGCGGGGCGGAAACGCTCGAAGGCGAAGGTCAGCAGGACCCCGGCTGGGTGATTCAGCAGGCCAAACGGTTCCTCGACGCCGGGGCATTCATGATCATGATGGAATCAGAAGGCATCACCGAGGACGTCCGCCACTGGCGAACCGATGTGCCCGCCCGGATGGTCAACGAACTCGGCCTCGAACACGTCATGTTCGAAGCAGCGGACCCGGACGTCTTTTCCTGGTATGTGCGGCATTACGGCCCGGAAGTGAACCTGTTCGTCGATCACAGCCAGATCGTCCAACTCGAATGCCTGCGGCGGGGTATCTGGGGCACGAGCGAGACGTGGGGCCGGATTCTGACGTGGAGCGACCCGTCGTCTTGATCGGTCTCCACTTCGGATCTTTCCGGTCGGTCTCATCGACGTGGATCGTCGTACCGGATCACGCGGACGTTCGACGACCGGCCCGAGCCGCCGCTGAACAGCCCGCGAATGGTTCCGATAACGGTGTTTGCCGCCACGAGCAGCACGAAGACGACGACCGCTGTGGCCAGCGCGAACAGCACGAGCAGCATGATCGGCACCATGATGATCGCTGCGAACGCGTACAGCGCCGCCCGCGTCACCCAGCCGGGCTGGCGGTTGATCGTGCTGAACACCTGCCGGGCCTGGTCGCGGCCGCGGTGCGTGTAGATCCAGATTCGTTCGTGCGAGTGGTGCATAGCGGCTCAGTTCAAAGTGGTCCGACCACCGATGCAACGGCGGGGGCCTCTATTCTATTCGGTGCGATGGCCTAAATCTTTCGCTTTGACTTCGCGACATAGAGGTGAGAAGTGTTATTCCGCTTCGCTGACATACGTTTCGTCATCGATCAGCGTCAGCCAGTCCTCGCGAAGCTGCGTGGTGATCTCGCCCGGCTCGCCGTCGGCGATGCGTTCCTGCTCGACGGCCACGACGGGCAGCACGCCCCAGCTCGAGTTCGTCAGGAACACCTCGTCGGCTCCGAGCACATCCTCGATGTCGAGCATCTTGCGCTGCACGCCGAGGTCACGCGATTCGGCGAGTTCGATAATCGCCTGGCGCGTCACGCCCGGAAGAACCGGCGCGGGCACGGCGCCGGGAGCTTCCTCCCCGCGTGCATACGGCGTCAGCAGTTCGCCGTCCTTGACCAGGAAGATGTTGCTGACCGACCCCCCGGCGAGGTGATTCGAGACGGTGAACCACAGCGACTCGGACGCCTCCTTCGCGCCGGCGAGTTGCAGGGAGTGAATGCGACGCCAGTAACTGAGCGTCTTGTGACCGGCGTGCGGATCAAATGGATTTTCCCGGCCGTCAGCGACGGTGACCCGCACGCCGCGCGTGAAGAACGAGTCGGGATACGCGGTGCGCGGCTGAGGGTCGATGAGAATGGTCGGATCGACGTGCTGCTGGCCCTTCGCCTGCAGGTAATTCAGATCGCCGCCGGTGATGGTCAGGCGGATGCGCGCCTCGGCGAGCTTATTGTGGTCGACCGCGTGCTGGACGGCTTCAACGAGCGGGTCGACCTGAATGCGTTCGCTGAGCAGCAGTTCCTTCGCTGAACTGGCCAGCCGCTCGACATGCCGGCGGGGTCGAAAGACGCGGCCGTTTCGGGCGAGCATGGTTTCGAACAGGCCGACAGCATGCTGAAACCCGGCGTCGAACGCCGAGATGCGTGCGTCATCGCGGTTGACGAATGCTCCATTGAGCCAGACTTCCATGGCGTGGGCGAACTCCTCATCGATTCAGCGTCAGCGGTCCGGCCGGGACGCAGGCCGGTGCAGCAACTCGAAGGGTACGTTACGAACCGCCCCACGTCACGTCAGCGTTCCGTTCGAAACCGCGAGTCGCACGTGACTTATTCGCGGTCTGCACCCGCCTTCCCGGCTGCGGCCGACCTATGCTGTCGCATGCCGTGCCTGCTGGCTTTTCTCGCCATATTCTTCCCGCGGCTGGTGATCGTGCTGGTCTTTCTGTTCAGCACATATCTCGGCGACGCCTATGACACGGCCATCTGGCCGCTGCTCGGGTTCATCTTCCTGCCGCTGACGACCCTCGCGTACGCGTTCGGGATCAACAGCGTCGGGTCGATTCAGGGGATCTACCTGGTCCTCGTCGTGCTGGCGGTGCTGGTCGACCTCGGGTCGCTCGGCGGCGGGGCAAGAACGCGTCAGGTCCGGCGGTGACGGGAAACTCCGCACAACGCGAACCTGCGCACAACAATCGAACCAGGAACCGTCCGGTCCATTACGCGGCGGCGCGGGACGATCGGCCGCACTGGGCAACGGCGACTGCCGACGCCCAAAGCGGATCGTTTCGATCATGCAGGTTGACGTGGCGATATCCGCCGGCTCGCTCATCCCAGACCTGAACCAGCCGCACCTTTCGCCCCCCACGTTCGGTGTTAAACGGCCAGCACCGCCGGAGCGATGCGCCGACGCTGCTGAGCCAGTTCGAGCCGCTCCCCCGGTCAGCGTCGCTGCTATCCCATTTTCGGCTGTGCGTGTTGGCTTGCCCGATACCAGTTCGGTTGCGTGAGGCCATCGTTGTCTCCCCATCTCTTGAGGTGCCCGAAGGCGAGGCGGGCGGCGCCGTCGCCTCCCTGCCCCGTTGATCCAGCTCTGCCCGGTTTTCAATGGGAAAATGACACCTGCTTTTTCAATGTCGAGGGAAAACGCGGCACATCGCGCGCAAGACAGCCGGCACGGATCGGTCCGTGCCGGCTGGTTCGATTCTGCGTTGCCGATAACCGCCTGCGGCCGGTCAGCCGAGGGCTTCCTCGAGTTCTTCTTCGGTGTCCGGGGCCAGTCTCGTCATGACTTTGGCACCGACCGCGTCGCCCCAGACGTTCGTGGCGGTGCGGCACATGTCGAGGATGCGGTCCACGCCGAGAATAATCCCGATCGCGGCGATCGGCAGGGTCGGGCTGTCCGGTTGGCCGCTGAGCGACGTATTCACCGCCGTCACGACGATCACCATGGTGACGAGGCCGGCTGAGGGAATGCCCGCCGCGCCGACGGCTGCGAGCGTCGCCGTGATGACGACGATGACCAGTTCCGCGAACGACAGGTCGATGCCGAACAACTGGAAAAGGAAGACGACCGCGACGGCTTCGTACAGCGCGGTGCCGTCCATGTTGATCGTCGAACCGAGCGGCATAACAAAGTTGGCGGATTTCTTCGAACAGCCGCCCTCATCCTCGGCGGTCTGCAGCGCGACCGGAAGCGTCGCAGCACTCGAGCTGGTGCCGAACGCGGTCATGGTGGCTTTGCGCATCTGCCAGAAGAACCGGTACGGGTTCTGCTTTGTCAGCAGATACATGACCGCGGGCAGGACGAGGAACATGTGCAGCGCCAGGCCGAAGACCACCGCTCCGATGTACCAGCTCAACGGGCCGACGAGTTCGATAAGCCCGATGCGCCCCACCGTCCACGCGACGAGTAGAAAGACGCCAATCGGCGTCAGCCAGATGATCCAGAGCACGAGCCTCATCATGCCCGAGAACGCCGCATTGAAGAACTGCACCGCCGGTTCGGCGCGATGCCCCGCCGCCGCCAGCGCGAGGCCGAACAGCAGCGCGAACACGATCACGCCGAGGGGCCGCGTCTCGCTCATCTCCTCGACGATGTTCGTCGGGATGAGCTGTTCGAGGATGTTCATCCACGCCCCGCCAAGGCCCATGTCTTCGGCGTCCGCCATGCGTGCCTGAAGTTCCGCATCGCGTTCGAGGCGCTGCTCGCCTTCCGCCCGCAGGCCTTCGGTGATCTCCGGGTCAAGGCCGACCCCCGGCTGGATGACCGACACGACGGTCGCGCCGAGGATGACCGCGACGAGCATCGTGCAGAAGTAATACAGGATGGTCGATCCGCCGATCAGCCCGAGTTTGGACGGGTCGCCCAGACTCGTCACCGCCACAACGACGCTGACGAAGATCAGCGGGATGATCATCAGCATGAGCGGTCGGATGAGAACGAGATCGCCCGCTGCGCTCAGCGCGTTGAGCGCATCAGGATCCTCATGGCCGATCGTCTGGTAGAGAATCTCTCCGACACCGGCCCCGAGCAGCAGCCCGAGCAGAATCAGCACGGTTAGAAGATTGCCACGTTTCATGGCCGCCAAGCGTACACCGGATCGCCCCGATCGAACAGGGGGGATCGGAAAGCGCGATCGAACAGGGCGATCGAACAGGGGACGGTGGTTATGCAGGAATTATGCGTCGGCGGGTCGATCAGCCGGCCGGCTCGGATGGCCATCGGGACCGGACATCCTGCGCCCAGATCGCCAGCGCCAGCAGCGCAAACAGCCGCTGGCCGTGGTGCGCCCGCTCGGCCATGTGATCACGGACCAACCGCCGGACGGCCTGCTGATCGAGGTTCACCGGCCCGAAGGGATCGCCTTCGCTGAGACGATCTTCCAGCAAAGTCCGCATGCCGCCGAAATCCGACCGGAACCACGAATCAATGGGGATCGCAAAGCCCATCTTCGGCCGATCGATAATGCGCTCCGGCAGGTGACGCCGGGCGAGTTCGCGGAGCATCGACTTGCGACGCCCGCCGGCCATGAGCCGATGCATCGGCAGGCAGAGCGCCGCCCCGGCCACGTCGCCATCGAGAAACGGGCACCGCACTTCAACGTCGACGGCCATCGACGCCGTATCAACCTTTGTCAGCAGATCGTCGGGCAGGTAACTCTGCAGATCGATTTGGCGGAGTCCCGCGTCCGGGCTGCGGCGGGCGTCGAAACGCGGCGGGTCGAGCGGCCTCCCGCCGGTCAGGTCGCGGATGAGCCGCTGGGGGAAAATCG
>SLJD01000338.1 GCA_007135295.1 Phycisphaerales bacterium | reverse complement strand
CGAGGTCGATCGCTTCTATCGTCGAGGGCACGCCTGGGCACTGGACAGCCGGGGGGACATTCTGACGGTAGTCGGTGAGATTGCGGGATGACTGGTTCTTTGCTGGCATGGCTGTCAGTGAACGGGCGGTGGCGCGTGAGTCGTGTGTTGTGCTCATTGCGCGGGAACGGATCGTGGCGGCGCCGCGGCCGGCAGGCGGTCATGATAGGATCCGTCCATGGCTCATGTTCACCCGACCGCGCAGATCATGGACGGCGAGGGCGATGATGTCGAGCTCGCCGACGACGTCGTCATCGGCCCACACTGCGTGCTCGGGGGCCGTGTCCGTATCGGCGCGGGCACGCGGCTGATCGGTCACGTCTACGGGCAGGGGCCGCTGACGATCGGCGAGGCAAACACGGTCTACCCGTTTGCGTGCCTGGGGTTCGCGCCGCAGGATCTCAAATGGGATCCGGACGATACGGGCGCCGGCCTGGAGATCGGCGACCGCAATACGTTCCGCGAAACCGTGACCATCCACCGCGCCACGTCACACGATACGCCTACGACGATTGGGGATGACAACTACTTCATGGCCGTCAGTCACGCCGGGCACGACTGCCGCGTCGGTGACGGATGCGTGCTGGCGAACAATGTCGCCCTCGGCGGTCACGTTGAACTGGAAGACCGCGTGACGATCGGCGGGGCGACCGTCATCCACCAGTTTGTGCGCATCGGGCGCGGGGCGATGCTCTCCGGCGGCGTGGGGACGGGACTGGACGTGCCGCCGTTCTGCACGCTGACCGGCATCAATGTTGTCGGCAGTCTCAACGTTATCGGCTTGCGACGCAGCGGCATGTCGCGCGACGAGATCAACGATCTCCGCTGGGCGTATCGACAGATGTACCGCGAGCACCGTCATCCCAAAGAGGCGATCGATACGTTGCGCGAGTACACGGATCGACCGCGCATCGCTGAAATCATCGCATTCATCGAATCAACAAGCCGCGGCCTGTGCTCCCGCCCCCGGAAGTACACTCCTCGTAACTCCCGAACCTGAACCTGGTTACGAGGTGGCCGCGCCCGCGGCTCCGTCGGTTTCGGGCTTCCCGTTGATGGTGCGGAAGAGGTCATATCCGATCTTCAACGTGATCAGAAGCAGCAGCAGGCCGATCGGGCTGTTCAGAGAAAGAATGACGAAGCCGCCGAAGATTACCGAGACGTGCATGATTACCACCGGCCCGTAAAGAGATCTGGTGTCAATGTCGCCGGAATTCCGTCCCGCCGCCATATCAGCGCGTCGCGCCCGGCGCAGGCCGGGAAGTTGAGAACCGAGCGAAACGCACGACACGATGGCGACCATGACTATCGCAGCCAGCGGGATATCAGCCAGTGCCTGGTCGAGCCACTGCCCGGGGGCCCCTCTGGTGGGCGCGGACCAACTCAGCCCGTCCTGATCGGCCTCGTCCCATTGAATGCCATAGAGCATTGAGAGGAGGAAGAACGCATGAGCGCCGGTGAACACGCAAGCGTGTGCTGTGACAGCCAATTGTTGGCCAATCGTCCGCCAGCCCCGTCGTGCCAGACCGCGGATGGGTTGAGCAAGAACAAACAGCGCGGTCTCGAGCCAATACACCAGCAGTACCTGCTTGATGCTCCACCTGAAGAAAACAACACCGAGCAGGGGGATAAGGTTGAAAATGACGACCGTTGCGATCGACCAGCCATGCTGAGACCAGAACTCGTGCCATCTTGAAACGAGTGCCCCGACGAGCCGATCCAAGGCGTTCGGTGCCCGGGCGGATTCGTGATGTGCCGCATGGTCTGCCTGGAAGCGATTCCACTGCTTCATCGTTCGCGTCCCCGTCTCCCCGGTGGCCTGCCGCTCGCAGAGCAGCACCCCACGGTCATTTCATCCACGCATGGCGGCTTCTGCAATGAAGCATGGCGTCAAGCGCCTGCACATTCTTTAAGCCCGGCCGATTCGCGATCCTCCCCTTTGCGCTCTGGGTTTGCGCTTCGGTGATTCTTCCGTTGCCCGAGGTCAGTTCGTCACGAGTGTGCCGAGCGGCTCGCCCTTGACGACGCGGCGGATGTTGCCGGGGGTCTTGAAGTCGAACACGACAATGGGCAGGTTGCGTTCCATGCACATGGTCAGGGCGGTGAGGTCCATAACACCGAGTTGCTGCTCAAACGCTTCATTGAACGTCAGTTTCTCGTACCGCGTGGCGTCCGGATCCGTGCGGGGGTCGGCGGTGTAGATGCCGTCGACCTTGGTGGCCTTGAGGACGACGTCGGCGCCGAGTTCCGCGCCGCGCAGGGCGGCGCAGGTGTCGGTGGTGAAAAATGGGTTGCCGGTGCCGGCGGCGAGGATGACGACGCGACCCTTTTCCAGGTGGCGGATCGCCCGGGCCCGGATGAATGGTTCGGCGACGGCGGGGATGTCGATCGCCGACATGAGCCGCGCCGGCTGACCGAGATTCTCAAGCGATTCCTTCAAGGCCATGCCATTGATGACCGTGCCGAGCATGCCCATGTAGTCGGCGGTGGACTGGTCGATCTTGCCGTCACGGGCGAGTTGGGCCCCGCGGATGATGTTGCCCCCGCCGACGACGACGGCGGTCTGTGTGCCGAGACGGCCGGCGGCGGCGATCTCATCGGCGATCAGGGCGAGTTCTTCGGGTGTGATGCCGAACTCGCCGGCTTTGGAGAAGCCCTCGCCGCTGATTTTGAGGATGACGCGGCGGTAGGCGAGGTCGCCGCCCGCGTCTGCCGGGGCCGCTTCGGATGAAGGTTCAGAAGTGGTGTCGGATGCCGATGAAGGGGAGTGTGCCGCTGCCATGCCCGGATTGGACCCCCCCGGCGCGGGAAGGTCAAGCCCCCAGAACGAAATGACGCTGAGACCCTCATGAAATGCCATGGGAATCCCCATCAGCACACGGAAAAGTGGGTTCCGGCATCCGGCGATATCGTCTCTGAGCCCCCCGGACGAGGAGGCGGTGCTGGCGGGTTGTTATGTCGCCAATGAACTGTGTTGCGACTTCCGATTCTGTCAGGGATCGGTCGGTCGGCGGGGCCGGGGAGAAGCCGGGTCAAGGCGGCATCGCCCGCCCGCCGATAAAGACCGTTGAGTGGCCGCGGTCGGGCCTATACTGGTGGCATAATGTCAAGAGCCCGATGGTGATGGATGCAAATGCGATATGACGACTTCACCCGGAACCCCCAGACGCCCCGGACCCCCTGAAGGTTCGGGAACCTCCCGGACCCCCGATACGGCGCGGGAACCGAACTCGGTGGCCGGCCGTTCTCAGGCGGATTGGGTGCGTGAACTGCAGCAGCAGCGCGAGGCCGACCGGCGACGGCGGCGGCAGATGACGTTGACGTGGGTTGTCGCGATGTCGGTCCTGGCGCATCTCGTGCTGATGGGTGTGCTCAGCGGCATGCACCGCGATGTGCCCGCCGGCGGTAACGGCCGGTCGGTCGAGATCGAGTTCGCAACGCTTCAGGAAGTCGAACTGACCGAGCACGAAGCGGTCGATCTGGACGACGCCGTCGCCGATGACCTCACCGAGATCGCTGACAGCGTCGATGAAGTCGACCTGATGGATGTGAGCGTCGATTCGCCGGACACACGCCTCGATGCGGCCGATCAGGATGCGATCGACGCCCTCGGCGGCTCGGGTGACGGGCTCGGCGGTGAGGGCAGCCTCTCCGGCGGCGGGGCGGGGGCGTCGTTCTTCGGCATCCGGGCCGGCGGCAACCGCTTCGCGTTCATCGCGGATGTCTCCGGCTCCATGTCGCGGCAGCAGCGCATGGAGCGTTTGCAGGAAGAGCTCACGCAGTCGCTGTCCTCGCTGCCGGATTACTCGCAGTTCTACGTCGTACTCTTCTCGTCGGACAAGATTCTCCCGCCGATGCAGAACGGCTGGAACCGTGCCTCGCAGAACACCATCCAACGGTATGTACGGTGGATCAACCAGTACACCCCGGGCGGCGGGACGCGGCCGCGAAGCTCGTTTCAAGAGGTGTTCTCGCTCTCGCCGCGGCCCGACGTAATCTTCTTCATGACCGACGGAGAGATTGTCGGCTTTGAGGCGGACGAGGTCGCGGCGATGAACAGCAAGGGAAGTCACGTCACGGTTCACACGATTGCGTTCGGCGACCCGTCAAGCCAGGAGTTGCTTCAGGAAATCGCCCGGGAATCAGGGGGTGAGTATCGCTTTGTGGCCTCAGATGGATAAGCAGCACAGTGCTCGCGGGCGCACCGGACTGATGCTCGCGGCTATCGCGATGGTGATCGGATCAGCCGTTCCGGCGGTTGGAGCGAGCGCCTTAGACGCGGGAGATGCCCCGGACCGTGTTCTTCGCCGCGGCGGTTTGGGACCGCTCGAAGGGCATATCGTTTCGATCGACGGCGCTGGCGTGACGATCCGCACCGGGGAGTTCGAACGCCACCACACCGAGCCGTGGGACCGAATCCGCGATGTCACCACCGAAGCGCCGGCTCCGACGCTCGATGAGTACCTCGACCGTGCCGAAAAGCTCTGGCGGGCCCGCAGCCGCGTCGAGCGGATGGATATGCGGCTGGCGGAGCCGCTGCTCGAGGACCTTTTCGAGACCTACCGGGGCCGCACGCACGAAACGGCGCTCGTCGTCGCCGAGGGGCTGCTTCGCTGCCGCCTCGCCCGCGGCGCGAATGATCTGGCTGTGATCCCGGCATTGGAAGCGGCTCGCATCCGCCGCGCCGACGTGTCGACAAGCAGTTACGCCAACCTCGACCCCGTCATTGATGCCAATGACCACCTCTCGCCGCAGTTGCCGCCCTTCTGGACCGGGCAGTCGAACCTGCGGCGGCTGGTCAGTGAACTCGAGCGGTATGACGCGCAGGGCGACGCGGAGATCGACCAGATCGCCCGCCTCTACCAATGGGCCGCCCGTGAGCAACTGGATAGTGAAGCCGATCGCCCGGCGATCCGTGGCGAGGCATCAGACAACGTCGCCATGCTTCGGTCGATGATCGCTTGCGTAAGCGCCGACGAAAGCATTCGGCGCGAGGGGCTGACCGCCCTCCGTGAGGAACTTGGCGGCCTGACCGGTTGGCGCGAGAACTGGGCGAGGTTCTTCCTCGGCCTCGGCGAGACGATCGATGCGCCGGATGGCCGATGGACCCTCGGTCATGTGCACCTCGCCCACGTACCGGCCCGTGCCAGTCGCAGCCAACCGTATCTCGCCGGCGTGGCGATTCAGATACTCGCCGAAACCGCCCGGGACCGTGGCGATGACGTGGCGGCGGAAAAT
>SLJD01000025.1 GCA_007135295.1 Phycisphaerales bacterium | reverse complement strand
CGCCCTCGAACGCGCCAACGCACCGCCGGTCGACCAGCGCCACGTCGATCGTCTCTTCAGCGAGGTGCTCGAAGGCGTTGGCAATCGAGTCGGTCGGCGTGACGGCATACTCACCGGCCGGCAGGGAGTCGCGCAGACCCGCCGCAATTTCGTCCGTCGGACTGACCATGAGAACCCGGCCGGGGCCGGTCGGAACAATGGCGGCTTCGGTCACGGTGTGGTTCTCCTCGTCGCGCGGTGGCATGAAAGTTCGTCCTTGCCTCGTCAACCCTTCCGTGCCCCGCCGGTCGCTCAGGCGACCTCCCGACGAGGCGTCGCTTCCATCTGATCAACCCGCCGATCCTTCTGTTCCGGTCGCCAGTCAGGCAGCCAGATCGTCGCCTGGGCTCCGCCGCCTGGCCCGTTTTCCAGCCGGACCTGCCCGCCGTGCACCTCGATCAGGCAGCGGGCGAGGGCGAGTCCGAGTCCCGGCTGTCGGCCGGCCGGCTTGGCACTGAAGAAAGGATCGAACGCGTGCGTCAGAATGTGCTCCGTCAGCCCGGACCCGTTGTCCGTGACCTGCACCATCAATCGGTCATTCGACGCCTCGATTTGAACCCGGACTGCGATATGGGACGAACCTTCTGCTTCCGCAGCATTTCGGACCAGTTCACCCAGCGCCCGGCCGAGATGGTCCGGGTCAATCAACACCTCATCCACACCGTCAGCAACATCAATACTCACAGTCGGTTCGACATTTGCCCGCTTCAACGAGGATGCCACCACCTCTTCCAGCAGTTCTCGAAGTCGGATCGGCCGGCGATCCGGACGCGACGGCTCGGCAAACGTGCGAAGCGCTGTAATCATGTCGCTCAGCCGATGCGACTGCTCGACGATCTGCTCGGCCATGCCACGAAGATCATCGTCGTCAATGCGCCCGGCGAGAAGCTGCGAACGTCCGGAAATGACCGTCAGCGGGTTGTTCATCTCATGGGCGGCACCGGCGGCCATCTCACCGAGCGACGCCATGATCTGACTTCGGGCCAACTCGTCCTGCGTTTCGATCAGCATTCGGTTCGCATCGGCAAGCTGCTCGCCGAGCGCCTTGGCTCCCGCGTGCTGAGCGGCCGCTGCGATCGCCGCCGCCCACGTCCGGCTCAACGCCGCGAGTTGATCGCGCGCTTCCCGGCCGTCGACCTGGCAGTCATGCAGCAGCACCGCGTTGACGCCCCATCCACATCGCAGCGGCAAGAGGCGCACGTGCCGCAGATCTTCCGCGTCGCCGAGGTAATCGCTCAGCCATGGCAGCATGGCCAGCGCCTGCATCGACACCTGCGTGTCATCCGCCAGGTCATCGACCGCGGTTGAGCCGTGTGGCGGATCGATCATCTCGCTTCGAACCAGCCGGCCGTCGGCGGTGAACTGGTACAACTGCCATGGGCTTTCGCTCCGCGCCTGGTAGAGCATTGCGAAGAAACCCCCGCCGAACACGCCCGCGGCTGACCGCACCACTTCGCCGAGCACGTGCCCGACCGACGCGCCGGGCACCCGCTCGTCGTGAAACTCTGTAATCGCCTGCAGCGTCCGGTGCTGGCGCTCGGCGAGCGACGCCTGACCGCGGAGCATGCGGTTCATCCGGCCAAGCGTCTCGTTCGCCCGGCCGATCGACTGCAGCAACAGTTCGGGCGTGGTCTGCTGATCCATGCCCATGGCGTTGGCGCGATCGTTGACCTCGCTGTGCATCACGCCCATCAGTTCTTCAACACGTTCGTACGGCACGCCGACGTCCTCGGCCAGTTCCGCGAGCTTCTCGCCGCGCGGACCGTGCCCGAGCGAAGTGAGATACATCCGCCGCGCGACCGCGTCGCCGAGTGAAACAAGCCCGATCATGCGCTTGTGCGGCAGTTCCGGCAGCGACCGGTACGGCTGGCCGTGCAGCCAGAGCACGTCGGCGAGGCTGTTCGGAAGCCCCCAGTGCTCCGCCAGCCGCTTGCCGGCCAGGTGCGTGTCCAGCCCGAGAACCCGGCGCGACGCCTGATCGATCGACACCCCGGTCGATTCCGCGAGCGTGCAGACCTTCTCGAAACTTCGCGGCAGGAGCACATGCAGCGCGAGCTGGCCGAGGTCATGCAGCAGCCCGCTGAGAAATGCTTCGTTGCGGTTGAGGTCACGCCGCAGTTCCGGCAGATCGGCCAACTGCTCGCACGCTGCACCGACGGCGATGCTGTGCTTCCAGAACATCATCCGGTCGAACGCGCCGTCGCGCAGCGGCTCTTCTCCGCCGGGGCTCTCGGCCTTGTCGAGCAGATCAAACACCTGCACCGACAGCACCGCCCCGCGCACGGCTTCAAAGCCGAGCAGCATCACCGCGCGGTCAATACTGACCACCCGCAGCCGCCGACCTCTGGGATGGCAGCGGCAGAGTTTGAGAATGCGGCTGGCCAGCGAAGGGTCCATGGAGACGATGCGGACGACCTCTCGCATCTGCGTGTCGTCCGACGACGTCATCGACAGCAGCCGCGTCGCGATCGGACTGAGCGTCGGCAGTTCATCAAGTTGCTGAAGGATCAGCTCAACGCGGCGGGCGGGATCGAGTTGACGGTTCGTGCTCATAGCCCGATGCGTCCGGATAACCTGACCGCGGAAAACCTGATGGCGAAAGACCTGATGGCGAAGACCGCCGCCGACCGTCAGGCGCCGACCGAGGCCGGCTGTGTTCACCCGTTCGGCGCGTCAGTCCCGACGCAACCCGGACGTCGAATCAAGGGCCGGCCGGACGGGTCCGTCAGACGCCGAGCAGTTCGCCCATGCGCTCGACGAGTTTCTCGATGTTGAACGGCTTCTTGACAAAGTCATCCGCGCCGCTGCCGAGCAGGGTGTCGATCTCATCCTGGTTCACCACGCCGGAGACGATGATGATCTTCGTCTCCTCGAATTCCGGATTGGCGCGGATGCGTTCACAGACGAGGTTGCCGTTGATGTCGGGCAGCATGTAGTCGAGCAGGACGAGGTGGGGCTTGAACTGCTCGGTCAGGATGCCGGCGTCGTAACCGGTTGACGCGGTCTTGACCTCGAAGCGGTCGTCGCGGCTGAGCACATCGACGAACAGGTCGATGATCTGATCATCGTCATCAACCACGAGAATACGTTTCGTCGGGCTTTCGAGAATGTCGGTCGGAATCTCGTTGGCCCGCATGAACTTGACAAGTTCGTGGCGGGGGATGCGACGGAACCGCGAGCCAGGCACCCGGAAGCCCTGGAGGCGGCCGCTGTCAAAGCAGCGGATGATGGTCTGCTGAGACACCTTGCAGAGCTCCGCCGCCTCACCGGTGGTGAAGATCTGCTTGTTGGCCAGATCCTTCATATCAGATGCCTCCATGCCCGACACTCCATAAAAAGAGAATTGGTGAAAGTCCGGCTGGGCCTCCTATTCCGCCCAGCTTGCCTGAGTTGTCATCGGTACCGGGCCATGGCGACTTCACCCGTACCACCGCCCCACCCCCGCCGCATGCATCACAGACCGAACACCCGGTTCGACCCGTACTGTTCGGGGAAGTTATGGGCTGGGTTGCCCGGGATCCTGCCTCGAAGTGACACCCTGCTGTCGCTCACGCCATTTGGCAACTGCTTCCGGCGGCCGCGGATAAATCGGCGCAAGAGACAGCGGATCAGCAGATTGACCGTGCTCAATCAATCGATCCCCGGCGCGCAAACATGCCGTGGCGGTGAATGGAGGCGTAACGCGACGCACACCCGATGCTGCCGCGATCTCCGCCGCTTCATCGGGAAAGTGCTCATCAGCGAGCAGCACCGATGCATCGGACAGATCGAAGTGCCTTGATTCAACCAGCCCCGGCGTGCCGCGGATCGCCCACGCACCATCACGTCGTCCAACGTGCGTCAGCCAGAAACTTGTCCCCTTGCACGCCGACGCGACCAGCACCGATTCGGTCTGCTGATCGCTTTCGCCGAATGCCTCCGCTGCCACCAGAGCGCCCGGCACGCCGGCGATGATGGCCCCGGTCGTCTCAGCCAGCGCCTTGACGGTCGCGATGGCAATGCGAAGCCCGGTGAACCCGCCGGGGCCGATATCCACCACAATCCGCTTCAGGTCCGTCGGCCGCACGCCGGCGTCGCGGCAGAGCTGCGCGATAGTCGGCATGAGCGCATCGTCATGGCGGCGGGACGGTTCGATGGCGATTTCACGCACCTCTGCGTCGCCCGGTCCCACACGCAGTGCGACGCCACCCGCTCGCTGCGAGGTTTCAATTGCCAGCGCGACCGATTCAGACATGACCGGGAAGTGTACCACGCAGCGAAGCAAGTCAACGGCCGATCCGAACTTGCATTTCGCGCGGATGCGGCCTGCACTGGCCAAACCGTCATCAGCAGTTTCCCGCACACATCGCCATGCACACTGAGGACGGCCCAGTGACAACAAGCGCGCCCATCAGCCGCATGAAAATGCATCAATCCGTGATGATTCGGACATGCTGATCCTCGGCCGGCGGCATCCACTGGTCCGGGTCGGCCATCTGCTGCTCGCCGCTTCGAATGTCCTTGACTTCGTGCTCGCCTTCGCCGCCGACCGGCGGGAACCAGACAAACGGGATGCCTCGGCGCTCCGCGTACTTGATCTGCTTGCCGAACTTCGCCGGTTCGTGGAACACTTCGCAGCACAGGCCGCGCTGCCGCATGGTCGAGGCGACGGCGTTGGCGGCCGGGCGGTCTTCATCGGTCGGCAGCGCGATGAGCACGCAGGTCGGCACGGCCCGGCTGGCGCGGAGCGTGTCGTTGCCGAACAGGTAGCCGAGCAGCCGCGTCACGCCGATCGACACGCCGACGCCGGGCATCTTCTTCGACCCGCCGCCGACGAGGTTGTCGTACCGCCCGCCGGCGCAGATCGCGCCCAGCGACTCGTGCCCGACGAGAACGCCTTCGTAAACCGTTCCGGTGTAATAGTCGAGCCCGCGCGCGATGTGCAGGTCCGCGGAGACCGAGCCGTCGGGAAGATCGGCCAGCGACTGCATGACGAACGCCAGTTCGTTGAGCCCTTCATCGAGGAGATCGCTGCTCACCTTCAGCGCGCGCACATCCTCGACGAAACGGTCATCCGTCGATGAAATCCGCCCGGCCGCGAGGCAGACATCCGCGGCGGCGGCTTCGATCTTGAGCGTGCCGGTCAGCTCATCACGCACGCCGTCCTCGCCGATCTTGGCGATCTTGTCCATAACACGCAGCACAGAAGTGATGTCCTCGATGCCAAGCGCCCGGTAGATGCCTTCAAGCACCTTGCGGTTGTTGACGGCGAT
>SLJD01000142.1 GCA_007135295.1 Phycisphaerales bacterium | reverse complement strand
CGACGAATCGCTGATCCTCGCGGAAACCGATGGTCACGTCGGCATCATCCGCCTCAACCGGCCAAAGGTCTTGAACGCCCTGAACCCCGAACTCATGACCCAGCTCGCTGAGCAGATGGAGGCCTTCGACCGCGACGAGTCGATTCACGTCATCCTCCTCGCCGGCAGCGACAAGGCCTGGGCCGCCGGCGCGGACATCGGCGACATGGCCGAACGCTCCACGCTGGACATGTACACCCGCGACCAGTTCGCGACCTGGGATCGCATCAAGCGCGTGAAGAAGCCCATCGTCGCGGCGGTCAGCGGCTTCGCGCTCGGCGGGGGGTGCGAGCTCATGATGCTCTGCGACGTCATCGTCGCCAGCGAAACCGCACAACTCGGCCAGCCGGAGATCAACATCGGCGTCATGCCCGGCGCCGGCGGCACGCAGCGGCTGACCCGCGCGGTCGGCAAGGCGACCGCCATGGACGTCATCCTCACCGGCCGGTTCTTAAGCGCCGAGGAAGCCCTCAACGCCGGCCTCATCAGCCGCGTCGTCCCGGCCGAGAATTACTACACCGAAGCCCTTCGCCTCGCCCACGACATGGCCGCCAAGGGGCCGGTCGCCCTGAAACTCGCCAAGGAGTCCGTTCTCAAGGCCCACGAGACCACCCTCGCCGAGGGCCTGGAGTACGAACGCAAACTTTTCTACATGCTCTTCTCCACCGAGGACCAGAAAGAAGGCATGAAAGCGTTTATGGAAAAACGAAAGCCCGAGTTCAAAGGCCGGTAAGCCGTCGGCGCCGCAGTGATCCGGCCGGCGGGAATAGAATCAACGGCTGCCCGGAGCCACCGTTCTCATGTCCACATTCGGCGCCAGCACGGAACCACGGCCCAGCCGCGTTGATGAACTCATCGACGGCCGGCTCATGGCCCAGCTTGACCGCCTCGACGTCATGAGTCGCAAGATCTTCGCCGGCAAACTTCAGGGCGAACGACGCAGCAAGAAGCGCGGCCAGAGCGTCGAATTTGCTGACTACCGCCAGTACAGCCACGGCGACGATCTGCGCTTCGTTGACTGGAACATCTACGCCCGCCTGGACAAGCTCTTTCTCAAGATGTTCCTCGAAGAAGAAGACCTCTCCCTGCTCATCGCCGTCGACACGAGCCGCTCGATGGACTGGGGCAATCCCAGCAAATTCGTCTTCAACCAGAAACTGGCGATGGCCCTCCGCTACATCGGCCTGATCAACCACAACCGCGTCTCGCTGTTCTCATTCAATGATGAAGGCGGCCTCTTGCCGCTGACGAACCTGCGCGGCAGGCGGCGGACGCAGGAAATGGGTCAGTGGCTGCTCGACCGCGAACCGGCCGGCGGCAGCGACTTCACCAACGCGATGCGCACGATCGCCCTCTCGCGCCAAGGCAAGGGCGTCATGGCCATCCTCTCCGACTTCATGTTCAAGGAGGGATACGCTGACGGTCTGCGCTACATCGCCGGCGGCGGGTACGACACCTTCTGCATGCAGACCCTCTCGCCCGAGGAGATCGACCCCGGCTCGCACGGGCTCGCCGGCGACCTGAAACTCACCGACATCGAAGACGACGACCGGGCCGAGGTCACCGTCAACGCCGCCCTGCTCAAACGCTACCAGGAGCGCCTTCAGGCGTACTGCGATGAACTGCATGAGTTCTGCATCGGCCGCGGCATGATGCACGTCCGCCTCGACACGTCCATGGACATGTCCGACCTGCTCATGGACTACCTCCGCAAGCGCGGCCTGCTCAAGTAATCCGGTTGCCGCGTTTCGTCATGCCCGCGAAGGCGGCATTAGGCAACATCGCGCGTGAAGTGTCGTGCAGGCGGAACGGCCGATGCCCGCGCCGAAGACCCTCCTGAATCTGACATGCTCGGCCTACAACTGCTCTTTGATGCCGTCGTAGATCCGCTGGCTGATGTCCCGGTTGCCGTACAGCCCCACGCGGATGCCGATGCGGCTGGTCGTGTCGGTCTCGCGGTTCACGCGGATCGCCACGCGCCGGTCTCGGGCGGTGCGGGCGTTGATCTGGCCATCAACATCGCTGAACTCATGGGACAGCACCGCGATGTCCATGTCGTCGAGCGCGCGGCGGGCCGCTTCGACGACCTCCTCCGGCGATGCGTCGACGGTCGCGCGAAGCTCATCCTGAACATACGCCACCCCGGCTCCTGCGCCGGCGGCGGCCGCGACCGCGACGCAGCCCGTCGCGGCGGTCATCCAGCACAGCATGAGCAGCGACAGGACCAGTGATGTTCCGGATCGGACAGGTGTGGGTGACATGACGAGTTCTCCGTGGCGGAAGGCGACGAAGCGCCGGTGAGTTCGACCGCGTTCGATTCGAACAGTCTATCGTCGCCTGCGTCGCGCGTCGCCTGCGTCCGTCGCGCGCGGCGTTCCGGATGTCCGCAGCGCCCGGTGCGGGCAGGGCAGACGATCAGCCGCGACCGCACCTGACCTCCACCATCGGATCAGTATTCCTGCTGCGGCGCATCGGGCGGGTCGTCAACGTCAAGGTTCTCACGAATCCGGTCGTAGATCCGACGGCTCATCTGTTCATCGCCGAAGGTCCCGACGCGAATGCCGAGTTCGCTCGTCCGATCCGTTTCGCGATCAACGCTGACCTGCACGCGCGTGTCGTCGGCGGTGCGGCCGGTGACTTCGCCATCCATGTCGGACGAGTCATACGACACGATCGCGATGTCCATGTCCTCGAACGCGTCGAGAGTGGCGTTGACGACCTGCGGCGGTGTGCCGTCGACATTGGCCTGAAGCTCGCCGGCCACATACGCCACCCCCGCAGCCCCGGCTCCCGCGCCGACGAGCGCCGCGCATCCACTGGCCGCGGCGAAGGCGGCTGCGAACACCAGCACTGCCGCCGATCGTTGCATTGTGTTGATCATGGTCTGGTCCTTTCTCCGTCTCACTCTTTCGACAACGTGAATCCGCGAACCGCCGGCACGCGCATTCAAACACGCCGCTGCACGCCGCGTTCAAGCAGGTGTACGGCCAATAGGTGTACGGCACGGATGACGGAGTCGATGAGTCGGGCCGCGGCGGAAATCGCTGCAACAAAAAAGCCCGACGGTTTCTGCATTGACCGTCGGGCCTCGGATGCCGGGCGCATGCTCGAGCAATGGCCGCGGATCGCCGGGATGTGGTCCCAGCTCTGTTCTAAGCATGACACGCGACATGCCCCGGTCAAGCGCCGGCGTGACAAACCCGGCGGATTTCCCGATCGACGCTCCCACCCCGTCCCGGCGGCGCGACGATACACTGCCCACATGAACCGTCCGAGCGATGCCGAACAACCTGCTGACCCGGGCCTGCTCGTCGTCCTTTCCGGGCCATCGGGCGTCGGCAAGACGACCATCGCCCACGAGGTCGAACGCCGCCTCAACGCCGCCTTCAGCGTCTCCGCCACCACCCGCGCCAAGGCTCCGGGCGAAGTCGAGGGCCAGGATTACTACTTCCTCAGCGAAGAGGATTTCGACCGCCGCATCGACGCCGGCGAGTTCCTCGAATACGCCAGGGTGTTCGGGCGGCATTGGTATGGCACGCCGCGCCAGCCCGTCGAAGAACGGCTCGCCCGGGGCGAACTCGTACTTCTTGAGATTGATGTGCAGGGCGGCGAGCAGATCCGACGGGTCATGCCCGATGCCTTCCTGCTGTTCATCGAACCGCCGAGCGAGGACGAACTGCTCCGCCGCCTCCGCCACCGCGGCCGGGACTCCGAGGACGCCATCGATCGCCGCTTCGCCCAGGCCAAGGCCGAGATCGCCCGCGCCCGCGAATGCGGCGCCTACGACGTGTTCGTCGTCAACCGCGACCTCGATGACGCGATCGATGAAACCTGCCGGCACATCCGCCGCCGCCGCGAGCAGGTCGCCGGCCGCCCCTGACCGCCCGCCGACCCGCACCCACGACACATAGACACACATCAATTGGTCTGTGGCGCGACCGTGCCCGCTCCGGTGACACCCCTCTGTCAGTGCCCGGCCGAACGGCTGTGAGCCGGAACCCCCTGCGTTCAAAAGGGTTGCGCGTGTTTTCCCGCCGTCGCACCAATGACCCGATCAGAATCTTGACATTTGACTGGCAAATCGCTTGCCCGGTGCCGAACATTATGCTAACAATGGAGAGATGCAACACCGGGGACACGAATCGACGACGCCGACCTCTTCCACCTCCGCCGCGACACCGGCCCGCCCGGCATCACCGCCGCGCCCCCGCCGGCTCCGGGCCGCCAAGCAGGACCCGCCTTCGCCCGGGCCCACCAGCCGCGAGGCCGCCGAGCGCATCGTCGCCCTCGCCGACGGCCTGAGCCGGCCGGATCGGGCCCTGCTCGAAGCGATCTACGAGCGAGGCCTCAGCGCCGCCGAGTGCGCCCGGATGGCCGGCCGGGACGTGCGGTGGATGCAGCGGCGGGTCAAGCGCCTGCTCACCCGCCTCGCCGACCCCCGCTACGCGTTCGTCTACGCCCGGCACCGCCACTGGCCGACCTTCCGCCGGCGCGTCGCCCGGGCGATCTTCCTCGAAGGCCGCAGCCGACGACGCACGGCTCGGGAACTCGGCGTGTCGCTGCACCGCGTCCGCCGCGAAGCCGACCGCGTCGCCGCCATGGCCGACGCCGCCGCCGAGCTGTACGAAGAAACCCGCCACCCCGCCCGGCTGACCGGCTTTGCCTGCCCCGGTTCCGCATCGGCTGACCACACCCGCACCGCCGCGCCCGACGCCGGCCGTCGATGGGACGAAGAAGACGCGATCGGCGGCCTGCCCGCCGGCGACGACGACTGCGACCCCGACGACGCCCTGCACGCCGACCGCCGGGCCCGCCTCGACGATGACAACGATCCGTTCGGCAGCCGCCGCCCGTTCCACAACCGCCACGAGGACGACGACGATGATGACGACCCGTTCGACGACTTCGACTGACGGCCTCGGCTGTTCGCCGACCCGCACGGTGACGATTGAGGCGCGCTTCGACGACCCGCCGGACGGGGCGCGTTCATCGCGCGCCCTGGCCGCCGCGTCGATGTTCGGCCTGTCCGTGGATGCTGAGCCCGACGCGACGTCGATCATCGTGCCGCGCTGCGACGTCCCGCTGCCCGCGCCCGGCGTCGTGTTCGTCACCGGCCCGTCGGGATCGGGCAAGTCGACGGCCCTGCGCGCGATCGGCCGGTCAGCGCGCGACGCCGGCTGGGACGTGATCGACGCGGACGCGATCGACGCCGATACCCCGAGTAATGGATTGAGTAACGGACCGAACGAAGGACCGG
>SLJD01000109.1 GCA_007135295.1 Phycisphaerales bacterium | reverse complement strand
TGACCGAAGCGGAATGCCTCGATCAGGGTGGCACGTTCCAAGGCAATTTCCTGCCGTGCTTCCTTGTCTCCTGCCCGCTGCCGCTGAGCAACTGCTGCGATCCGGAACCCGATCAGGAAGGGTGCGAGGTCGAGTGGTGCGAAGAGATCGTCTGCGACATTGACCTGGGCTGCTGCTTCAACTGGGACTCGGGCTGCGCATCGCTGGCGGAAGACTTCTGCGATGACCTCTGCTTCCCGGATATCCCGCCCTTTGCCGCATACCAGTACGACAGCAACGACACGACGTCATCGGGCGGCTCCGGCAGCGGAATCTACGGCTGGGCCCAACGGTTCGACGTGATCGAGGGTGAGGAAGTCATCACGAATATCGCCACCGTCTACGGACGGCTCGGCAGCACCGCGGGCGTTGAACATGGCGACCCGGTCGGCTACGCCGTCCTTGAGGACACCGGCGACGGCCCCGGCGAGGCCATCTGGCAAGGCGAGGCCGAAGCCGACGGCGCTTCAGCCAACACGCTCCTGCCGCAGGTTCTGCCCGTGCCCGATGTGGAGGTCGAAGGCAGCTTCTACGTTGCCGTCTGGGTCGAGGATGAGTCCGGCGCCTGGCCGCTGCCCTACGACGACACGGCACCGGGAGGCGAAGAGCACTACGACGACGCGTGGCGGATCAACGACTCAGCCGATTTCGACGAATTCGACATCAACAACCCGTCGTCCGTTCTCCGGGTACTTGAGGTCTTCGACGAATGGGATCCCGGTGCCCTGTTCCTGCGGGCCAACCAGTATGAGTAACCCGCCCGCCTGACACGACGGCATTCTTTGCCCCGGCCCGTCCCGACGGGCCGGGGCTTTTCTATTTAACCGTGACGCAGCGGCTTACCGTGCACGAACCCGCGTCGTTGATCACACCGTGGGCTGGTTGATCGCCTCTGTCCCACGGGTACAATACGCTCCCGTTCGGGACCAGCATATTCGGGACCGGATCGGCCTGCCTTGGGGATTAGTGTAACGGCAGCACGACTGATTCTGGTTCAGTTAGTCCAGGTTCGAATCCTGGATCCCCAGTTCCATTTCGCCGGGTCTTTCACAGCCGCTCCCTTCACAAGCCGCTCTATAAAAAAGCGGCAATTCCGCGACAATCGTCCCACGGCTGATGCGAACAATCTTCTGAATCGATAACGGACGACGAGCCTCCTCGGCAGATGCGCGGCATCCGCGACAGCTGTTGGAGACGTCGCTTGTTGCTGTTTTTCGACGTTACGGTTGGGTAGCGTCTTCGCGAATCGTTGAGAATCCCATGATCGCGATGGACTCGGATGCGGATGCGGCACCTGGTCCACTGTCCGCCCGAGCATGGCCATCACCCCGCCAGGCCAGCCGCCCCCCCCACCCGGAAGTCATCGAGTCGAGAATCAGTACGTAAGCATGCCCTTGAGGATCGGGCGCTCAGGCCGGTCGCCGCCTTCCGCGGAGTCGTAACTGACCACGGCCCGGGCGATGCGGGCATGTTCCTCTGGGAGATCGAGGTGAACGACCGCCTTGCCCTTGTCATTGATGTCGACACGTCGGGCAAACACACGCTGGTCTTCCTCATCCATCAGGTAGAGGCGATACAGGCGGTCGTCGTCCGGCGGATCGAGTGTGTCGAAGATGATGTGGCAGACATTCTGGTCAAGATCCATCAACAACCGCCCCCAACGGTCCGTATCGCCGTCCGCCCGCAAAGAAACGATCCGCGTGGCCGGTGAGGTAATGAGCGAGACCAGGTCCATCGTCCAATTCAGTGACTCGACGAGAACATCCTCATCCTCTTCGACACCGACGATCGATTCCATCTCCTCGACCTGACCTTGCAGTCCCGCGATTGTGCGGTTGTGCTGCTGAAGTTCAAGGAACATCGCTCCCATCAGGACCAGCGATCCAATCACGAAGACTGCTGCGAGTGACGGCCAGAGCCACAGACGACCGGCGGACCCTTCAACGACCTGCTTCCGCGGAGCGACTTCCACCTCCGTCATCTTCATGAGTCGATCACGTGCAGGATCGCCGCTTTCCCTCCCTGCCAGCCGCGTCCCGGACGTTTTCGGGAGTTGCCGTTCGGCTGCTGCTGGGGCGGCCAACAACGTCGCTCCGGCCGACGCCGACGGGCTTGACGGTCCATTGGCCTCTGCTGCCCCCCCTGCCGCCCGCAGCGCCTGCGTGGCACCCTGCGCATGATCCGCATGAGAAGAACTGGCTGAAGGAGTGGCTGCGTGCGAGCGGGCCGGCGACGGCGTCCGGTCTGACGGCTGGCCGGTTCCCCGCCCTTCCTCGCCGTCCTGCCGAATGCGTTCCATCAGACGCCCCTTGGTCCGCGGCGGCGGGTCAACGGGGTCGAGAGCCAGGGGCAGATGCTTGATTATCGCGCGCGCCTCCGCGAGCGCTCCCGCACACTGCGGGCAACCCGTCTGGAGGTGCTGTTCGAGCGATTGTCGCTCGTCGTCGTCGAGAGCCCCGACGACGTACAGCAGCATCTGATCTCGGCGATCGTCACACGTCACGGTCTTGGTCTCCGGAAGCCTTACGCATTGCATCGCGTAACCGGATGAGGCCTTGGCGGATATGGGATTTTACAGTCCCCAGCGGCATATCAAGCCGGCGGGCGATCTCGCGGTGGCTGAGTGCCTCATAGAAAGCGAGCCGGATCGCGAGCTTTTTCTCGGACGACAGGCTGTCAATCGCCTGCTGAACTTTCTGCTGCAGATCCCGCTGCATGACGTCGTGAGCCGGCCCGCTCGCATTCTGTCCGGCATCCTGGTGGGGCAGATCCATGCCCTCCTCGACCGGCATCGACCGTGTCATCTGGTTCAGGGCGGACTGCCGAGCCCGGAGCCGGTCGATCGAGCGACTGCGGGCGAGCATGGCGAGAAAGCCGGGCAGACTGCCGCGTGTCGCGTCATAGCGGTCCGGACGCTGCCATATTTCAAAAAAAGTATCGATAACAGCCTCCTCCGCGTCATCCTGGTTCTGCAGCACACGCAGGCAGACGGCGTGAACGAGCCCGCCATATCGGTCATACAGCAGCTCGAAGGCCAAGTTGCTGCGACAGCGGATGGCGCCAATCAGGTCGCCGTCGCCACACTCCTTGCAGAGGACAAGCGTCCCGGCCCTCTGCTCAGGGGCGTCTTGGTGAGTCATCGGCTGATCAGCTCGATTCGCAGGCCGATGTTCCGCAGCCCGGGCATCGGAGATTTCATGACGTTCGGGTGCAGTCGTCCGCTGCGGGATGCTCGCCGGGCGATTGGTGCCGCTCTGGTTCTCAGAAGCATCGCGGCCTGTGGAATTGGTTCGAGGCTGGTCGGGCGGAGGTTGAACGGCAACCGGTGCTTTACGTTCGAGCGAAAGTTTCGGATTTCGAAAGGGCATGCTTCGCATCACTCTTCTGGTGAGCCGGGACCCCCAGTCTAGCACCCACGTTGTGGTACGACACTACCAGAATCCGGGTAGTGATCCCGGCGACATGCTGTAGCGCATGTTTGAGGCGGGATTTACATGGGACAACGGCAGTGCGAATCGGCCGGACTTTTTTGATTTCTTCGTGTCGACACCGATCTGAAGTGAACGACGTGGCTTGCCGGCCGGGACGGAAACGGACAAGATGCAGCGATGGCCGACGCTTCCCCACCAGAATCATCAGGACCGATTGAATACCACCCCGCTCTTCGCGTGGTCATGATGCCGCGCGACACCAACTCGTACGGGACGATTTTCGGCGGCGTGATCCTCTCGTACATCGACCAGGCGGGCTTCATTGAAGCGCGCAAGCATGGCTCGCATCGATGGGTTACGGCGTGCCTCGAAAGGGTTGACTTTCACGCCCCTGTCCACACGGGCGACGTGGTGGCGTTCCTGACGGCCACGGAGTCCACCGGAACACGGTCTGTCAGGATTCGAGTTCGCGTTGAAGCAGAACGGTTTCTCAGCGGCGACGTCGTTCACGTCACCGAGGCGAGCATGACCATGGTCGCGGTGAATGCCGCCGGCAAGCCGATTCCCTACAACTCCCCTCCGACAGTCGGCCCGGGCGCTGGATCACCAGCCGCCGGACCGGAAGCAGGGCCGGGAGCCGGGCCATGAGTGGCCGGGACGCCCGGGTGCGCCCGCTCCGGCTGGTCGTGCTGATCAGCGGGGGCGGCCGGACGCTGATGAATCTGGTCGACAACATTGAAGCCGGGACCCTCGCCGCCCGGGTCGAACGGGTCATTGCGTCTCGCGGTGATGCGCCGGGAGTTGAACGGGCCCGGGCCCGCGGGCTGGATGTTCGTGTGGCCGCGCGAGCGGATTTTCCCGATGAAGCATCCATGCACGACCAGATTGACGCGTGGATCGATGAGGTCGATCCGGACCTGGTCTGCCTGGCCGGCTATCTCCGCAAGATCCGTATGCGGCCGGCTCTGGAAGGCCGCGTCATCAACATCCACCCCGCCCTGCTGCCTGACTTCGGCGGTCAGGGGATGTACGGCGTGCGGGTCCATGAAGCGGTCATCGCCGCCGGCTGCCGCGAGACGGGATGCACGGTTCACTTCGTGGACGAACAGTACGACCACGGCCCGACGATTCTGCAGCGGCGGTGCGAGGTCCGGCCGGCCGACGACGTGGACACGCTGGCCGCCCGGGTCTTCGAGGAGGAATGCCGGGCCTACCCGGAAGCGATCAACCGCCTGGCGCGCGGTGAGATTCGGTGGGAAGACGGCCGCGTCGTCGCAGCGTCGGACGCTCGGGCGTAAAGACTGGAGCGCCAACGGCCGACGGCGCATCCGGCGTGCCCCGGTCGGGAGAAAGCCGGGTCTTGCAGCGTGATCTATCATGGTGCGGCCTCAAGGGTCGGCCCGCCTGAGGCTGGAGCGGAGTCTGGCCCGGTGTTGATGCGTGACGGGAGATCAATCGTGACAGCAGTTTCCGCCATGATGCGGGATCAGGCATCCTCCGCCCTGCGGGGTCGACTGGTCGTATGGGCGGCGGCAGTGATGGCCGTGGTGTTTGGGGCAACCATCGCGGTGTCGGCGGGCGAGGACGAACTGCCATCGCGCGTGCTGGACCGGATTGAACGGAACCTCGACAGCGGGCGTTTTGCGTCCGCCCGGGCGTTGATTGAATCGTCGCTCGAGCGGGCACCGAACCACGCGGAACTGCAATACGCGGCGGCGCGATGTTTTGCGCAACTCGGAGACCGCGATCGCGCGGCAGAGCACTTGCTCGAAGCGGTGCGCAACGGCTTTCGCGATTTCGAGCGGATGGAGCGGCAACGGGATCTCGTTCCGATTCGCGGGCACGAGGTGTACCGGGCGATTCTTGAGGCCCGACGTCGGGCGGCCCAACCCACGGGGGGGGACGAACAGGTGACCGCCCCGGCCGACGACGACGGCGATGACAGCCGCCCGCAAACGGATGAGGAATTCGAAGCGGCGTGGCGGGACATGTTCGACCTTGAGGTGTACCGCTACGAGGTGGACCGCGAACACAACCTGGTCTTCGTCAACACGTTGGATGACACGTCGCATGAGGAAATGCGGGCGATGCTCGAAGCACAGGCCGAGCACCTGATCGACGCGTATTTCGAGCAGCCGCTGACCTACCGGGTGATGGTCGCCATCCCGAAGGCACGTGACGCCGGGCAGTTCATCGGCCAGCGGCAGGTCGGCGGGTTCTACGAACCGGCGCATCGACGACTGGTCTCCCGGAACATCGGCGGGAGTCTGCGACATGAGTTCTTTCACGTCTATCACCACCACCACATGCAGCAGCTCGACCAGCGCCACCCGCTGTGGATACAGGAAGGGCTCGCGTGCCTGTACGAGGATTACGACCTGCAGGCGGACGGTTCGGTGTATTTCCACGTCAACGAGCGGCACAACGTCATCAAACGCCGCCTCGCCGCCGGCCGTACCCTGCCATGGGAAGCCATGTTCGAGATTTCCCGCGGCCGGTTCATGCAGAATGCGCGGACGCTCTATCCGCAGGCGTGGTCGATGTTCCGATTCGTTGCGGAGAAAGGTCACCTTGAGACGTGGTACGACACCTATGTACGCACGTATGACGACGATCCCACCGGCCAACTGGCATTTGAGGAAGTGTTCGGCAAGCCGCTCGAAGAAATCGAACGCCGGTGGAAGCAGTGGCTCGCGGCCCAGCCGATGCTTGACAACGTGATCAACGTCGGGGATGCGACGCTCGGTGTGCTGATTGATGACGCCCGAAGCGTCGATGGAGCCGTGGTTCAGCAACTGACGCGAAACGGAGCGGCCCGCGACGCCGGGGTCCGGCCGGGCGACGTGATTGTTTCGATCGACAACCGCCCGACCCGTTCGTTCGATGAAGTCATCAACATCATCGGCCCGAAGTCGGTGGGCGATTCCGTGGTGCTCCGACTTCGACGAGGCGACGAGTACAACACCCTGCGGGTGCGGCTGCGGGCCTATCGACCGTGAGCCGATCGCCGGGCATCTCGTTCGCCTGCGGGTCGGTCCCGGCGCGACGGGCGGTTTCGGCTACGATGACGCCCCGCCGGCGTACACGGCGGCCGGTCATCCGGGCGGGTGACCCGACTGACAGCAAACCCACAGGTGGGTATGGCCGACATTCTCGGTGAATGAAGGCGGCCCCGGCATACGACCGCACGCGATCTGACGACTCGGGATCGATTGATGGCCAAGCACGAGCCGCGAACTTTTGGTTCGGATTTCAAGCGTTTTTTCTTCCGGGGGCTCGTGGTGCTGCTGCCCTCGGTGCTGACGCTGTGGATCGTGTTCATGGCATACCAGTTCGTCAATCGCCACATCGCTGAGCCGATCAACCGAGGCGTGCGGATTGTCATGGTGCAGACCGCCCCGTACGCGCCGTGGCTGCAGGAAACGTTCGACCCGACGGAAAACGAACTCAACGCCGCGATGGCGGATGCGGCGATCGACCGGCGGGTGCTGACGCGGGAATCGGTTCGCGAGATCCGCGAGACGCTGTGGCAGCAGCTCGGCGAGGAACCGACGGAAAACCAGGTCAATGAAGCCATTGCCGAGCACCGCGAAGTGGCGGAAGCGATCAGCCGCGAGTCGATGCGGGCGCGGTTCCGGTCGGAGAACATCCGGCTGTGGTGGCATGAACGGCCCTACATGAACCTCATCGGGCTGATCGTGGCGATCGTCTCGGTGTACATCGCCGGCCGCCTGCTCGGGGGGTACTTCGGTCGCAAGATTTACGAGCGGCTTGAGGCACTTATTGCGGCGCTGCCGATCATCAAGCAGGTCTATCCGCACGTCAAACAGATCGTCGACTTTCTGTTTGAGGAGCGGCAGTTCGAGTTCAACCGGGTCGTGGTCGTGCAGTATCCGCGCAAGGGCATCTGGTCGCTCGGGCTGGTGACTGGCAGCACTTTGCAGAAGATTGCCGGCGAGGCGGGCGACGACCAGGCGATCACGATCTTCATCCCGAGTTCTCCGACGCCGTTCACCGGGTATACGATTACCGTGCCGCGACGCGATGCTGTGGAACTGCCGATCACCGTTGATGAGGCGCTGCGGTTTACCGTCTCGGCCGGCGTGCTCGTGCCCCCGCATCAGCAGATTCCCCAGCATCCGGAAGATCAGCCGTCGGGCGAACAACTGGAAGGCGGCGAGCAAGGGTCTCCTCGCCTTGCTTCCCCACCCGGCCCGGCGCATGCTGGGGGCGATTCGCCGGCCGGAGGAGATGCGGCCGATGCTCCCGATCAACGGGATGACGATTCAGAGACGGGGGAGTCGACCCGATCAGAGACAGGTGATTCAACGAAACGCCAACCGCCGGACCAGCCGGGCGCGAACGGGAAAAGGGATCGCTAAACGGGCGGGTGAATGGGTGGTCGGCCCGGGGGTCGGGCCGGCCGACGCCGATGAACGACGATGATGGAGCCGCACCATGCAGGTGAACATCAGCAGTAAGCACATGGACCTGACGCAGGCGATCGAAGAGTACGCGGAGAAGAAGGCCGCCAAGTTCACGCGGTATTTCGACCGGATCCAGCAGGTCGAGGTTGTGATCGACCGGGCGAAGAAAGGTTACACTGTTGAGATGATCACGGATGTCGATCATCATGAGCCGTTCGTGTCGAACGCCCAGCACGAAGATCTGTACGCCTGCATTGACGTTTGCGTGGACCGGGCGGTCCGCCAACTGACCGATCACAAGAGCCGACTTCGAGACAACAAGCATCACACCCCAGCGAGCGGGAAGGACGCATGAAACTTCGAGAAATTGTGGTCGAACAGGCCATACTGCCGAACCTCAATGCCTCGGATCGTGACGAGGCCATCGCCCAGATCATCAACGCCATGGTCGATGCGGGCGCGGTTTCCGACGATCACCGCGAGGAATTCACCAACGCCGTCATCAAGCGTGAGAAGCGGGCGTCGACGGGCTTCGGCCACGGCGTGGCGGTGCCGCACGTCAAGCATTCCGCCATCAACAGCCCGATGATCGGGATCGGCGTCAGCCACGAGGGCGTGGATTTCAACGCGCTGGACAACCAGCCGGTCTACACGATCGTCCTGCTGCTCAGCCCCGAAGATCGGCCGGAGAACCACCTTGACGCCATGGAAGCAATCTTCGGGAACCTGAGCCAGGAAGTCTTCCGCCGGTTTCTCCGTCAGGCGCAGTCCGTTGAGGATGTCCTGACGCTGCTCGAAGAAGCGGATGATAAGACATCGGTCCGTTGAAGAAGTCCGTCGCTACCACGGCACACCTGCCCGTGACGCGGCATGACCCATGACGACCTCCGGCGGCCCCCACTGCCGACCACACGCGTCCCCGAGCCGACGTGCTCGACTCAGTTCGTGGAGTTCCCCGGCGTGTCCCAGACCGCATCGGCAACCGTCACCATCAACAACCGCCTCGGCCTGCACGCCAGGCCGGCGATGCTGTTCGTTGAAACCGCCGGTCAGTGGAAGTCCGACATCACCGTCTCGCGACCGGACACCGATCTGACGATTGACGGCAAGTCGATCATGCAACTGATGATGCTCGCAGCGACGCAGGGCACCGAACTGACGATTACCGCCAGCGGCGAGGACGCTGAGGATGCCGTCAAAGGCCTCTCGGATCTGATCGAGTCGAACTTTCACGAAGAATGACTGCTCCACCACGCCCCGAATCGCCCCGGAATGATCGGACGGGTGGCGATCGGGAATGAATCCATCCGGGGCCGACTTCAAACCGGAATTCGTGTATGCCCGAGCCCACTTCCGATGGCGGCCCCGCTGAAGGCGAAATCGCCCGCTTCGAGCAGGCCGGCGAGCAACCGTTTACCCCCTCCGGGAGGCCGGCCCCGCCGTCCCCCCGCCGCGCAGCCATCGCGTGGCTCGTGATTGGTCTGGTCGTTCTCACCATGATCGTGGCCAACACGATGCTGGGCGAGGAAGGCAAGCCCGGGGACGAGTCACCGGTTGAGCAGGTCGTCTTCAACGTGCAGGGGCGATACCTCGTTGGAACAATGCATTCGGTGGGCGGGTTGCCCGGCACCGACGCCTTCGCCAGTCAGTTTGAAAGGCAGTTGCCGGATCTGAACATCGGAGCGGTCGAACAGCGACTGGGGGCGGCGGTACTCACGGCGGAGATTATCGGACCGGCACGAGCCGCAGAACTGCTCAATGAACTCGCCGCCGAGATCAACCAGCATGACCCGGACCTCAGCACCATTCAGCAGCAGGTGCTGGAATCGGTCTATGAACTGTACCTCGCCGACCCGGGTCAACCGCTCGCCAGCGAGGCGGCCAACCCTGCTGAACGGGCTGGCCGGCTCGACGATGCCGCCCGGGATCGCCTGGCGGAACAGCTCGGCTGGCTCGGCAGACTGGCGGTTCATCCTGAAGGAGGCCCGGATGAGGCGGCGCGGGCGGAGTTGATCCAGTCCGCGCAGAGGGTGTTCTGGGTGGTCATCAGCGGCGTGACGCTGGTCGGCCTGCTCGCCGTGGCTGGTCTGGTCGGGTTGATCATCTGCACCGTACTCTTCGCCATGAAGAAACAGCGCATGCATTTCCACCCGGCGGACGGTTCGCGGCAGGTGCTGTACGTGGAGACGTTCGCGATCTGGCTTGTCTTGTTCGTCGCGATGCAGCTTGTACTGGCGGTGGTCGGTGGCGGACTGGCCATGGCGGCGGTGGCGTTTTTTGCCAGCCTGATCGCCCTCGCCTGGCCTGTCGTGGCGGGTGTGGACTGGGCGACGATCCGAAAGGACGCGGGCATGACGCTCGGCCGGCGGCCATGGCTGGAACCGCTGGCAGGGCTGGCGGCGTATGCGATGACGCTGCCGATCGTCGGCATCGGCCTGCTGGCGATGTTCGTGCTCGCGTGGTTCGCGAGCATGATGGCCGGCCAGCCGGAGCCACTTGCTCCATCCGGCGGCCCGGCCCACCCGATCGTCGCGGAATTCGCCAACGCCGACTGGCAGGCGTTTGCAATGCTTCTGTTCGTCGGCGCAGTTGCGGCACCGATCGTCGAGGAGATCGTTTTCCGCGGCGTGCTGTATCAGCACCTGCGATCGGCAACGCGGCACTGGACACTGCTGGGAAGCATCGTGTGCAGCACGGCGGTAAACACCTTCGTCTTCGCCGCGGTGCATCCGCAGGGCATTGTTGCGATTCCGCTGCTGATGAGTCTGGCGGTCGGTTTTACGCTCGTGCGGGAATGGCGAGGAACGGTGATCCCGGCGATTGTCATGCATGCGTTCAGCAATGGCCTGATCCTCACATTGCTGTTCGTGGTTCTGAACGTGTGAGGCGTCAGAAGTTGTACGTCACACCGAGCCGGCCGACGAACTCGACATCGTTGCCGAAGCCGTTGATGTTGGAGTCGGTCACGTAGGTCACGTCGAGCCCGCCGCGGATGGAGAGATCGCCATCGCCAAGGTCGATCGGCGTGCTGAGCCGCAGCCCGGACTGGATCATGCCGAGGTAGATGTTCTCGCCGTCTTCGTCGAGGTACATTTCGTTGGCGCCGAAGCCGAGAATGACGGGCACGGAAACGGTCAGGTCGACGGGGGCGTCCTGCAGGGTATAGGACGGGGTGATCGAGGGCTGGAAGTACCACGCCCCGCCGCGCTCCGGGTGGCGGGTTTCAGCGGTGATGCGCATGGCGGGATAGAGGGCGAACCCTTCGAGGCCGAGTTCCTGCTCCCAGACCCACTGGTCGTCGTAGTTCAACCGCCATTCGAGTTCATGGATGTCGTCGAATGCGCCCGACGGAGACGAGTAGTAATAGAACATGAAACTTGTCTGAAAGTGATCGAAAAAATCGACCTGCAGACCGGTGTAGAGATCGAACTCGTACCAGTGGCGGAGACGACGTTCGCGCGTGCCGCGGGGCCTGCCTTCGCCGGCGTCCGCCCCCTGCATGCTGTTCCATGTGCCGATCCGCCAGGTCAGGTGCGGATCATCGTCGTCCGGCTCCGTAAGAGCAAACCGAAGCTCGAGCCACGGCTGAACGGACGGTTCATTTGAGAACACGATGCCGCGCGAGATGTACTTCGTCACATAGTCAGCGCCGACTGAGACACTGACGTCGCGGATCGTCCGATACGGCCGCGGCGGATCCTCAGGCGCGGGGGCGCCAATCGGAGGCAGGCCGAGCAGCGTGGCCTCGGCCTCGACGGAGGCCTCATGCGTCGTCTGGCCAGCGGCAACAGCGGTTGCGGCAAGAGTCAGGGCGGCAGCGGCCGGGAACTGATGCATCGTCCGGGACTCCGGAGCGGGTCGACGGGTCGGTGTCATGTTTCTGACGAACATACGGCGATATTACTTTCGAAGACCGTTCAGCCAGATCGGGCGGGAAAATCGCGAGTCCGCGCCGAGCCGGGCGGTGGTCGGCCGATCCGCCTGCCCGATGGTGATGAACGCGTTGGGGTCGAGCTCCGCAAGAATGCTTCGGACACGGTTGATATCACGCCGCTTGACCACCATGAAGGCGAGCTCGACCGGGCCGGTTCGGCCGGTGCCCTCGACACGGGTGACCCGAAAGCCATGCTCACGCAAGTGGTGGGAGAGGTTGATATTCATGTTCGTGCTGATGGCCCGGATCAGCCGGTAACCGAGGGCCATCCACTGTTCGATCCACATGCCGACCACCACGCCGACGGCGAACCCACCCGCGTACGCCACGAGGGCGACCGGGTTCGTCAAGTTCGCGAGCGTTCCGCCCACCGCCAGGACCCAGATCACGACCTCGAAGAACCCGAGCACGGCGGAGACCAGCGGGTGGCCGCCGATGACGAGGATCATGCGGATCGTTCCGATCGCCACGTCGCAGATTCGCCCGAAAAAGATCAGGATCGGCAGGTACCACGCCATACCGATGGCCCCCTCGCCGCCCGCTTCGAGAACGGCGAGCATTGGAGCCAGGTCTGTGAGCGGCGAAAGTATCGCATCCATGGGATCAGGGCCTTGTCGTCAGACAGCAACGGGCGGCACGATGTCACACACGCAACACGCGCCGCCGGATCTTCCATCGTCCAGAAACAGGAAGAGCATTGAAACACTTCAAGCCGAAGGCGTGAACATGCCATACACGTTCCCGGGGACATAACCGAAGTCATGGGCCAAAGCCATAGGCCGGGGGGCATTCGGGCACGGCCGGGACATGGTATTCGGAGCCGCTTGCGGGCGATATCGGCCGCCAACGGCGCAACGCCGAACTTCAGTTTTCGGGCGCCTCCCGGGCAACGCGGCTGCGGAACGCCTCGATCAACTGTGCCGTCACCGGGCCCACGACGCCGGAGCCGATGACCCGGTCGTCGATGCGGCTGACACCGATGATCTCCGCCGCGGTGCCGGTAAGGAAGACTTCGTCAGCATCGAGAAGCTCATCGAGGCGGAACAGCCGCTGTTCAACCTCCAGGCCGCATGAGGGGGCAAGTTCATCGATGACGAACTGCCGGGTGATGCCGAGCAGAATGCCCGCCTCGGGCGGCGGGGTGACAAGGCGGCCGTTCCGGACCGCGAAGATGTTGTCGCCCGTGCATTCCGCAACATGCCCCTCGTAGTTGAGCATGATTGCTTCAAGCACGCCGGCGTCGATCGCTTCGACTTTGGCGAGAATGTTGTTGAGGTAATTGAGACTTTTGACCGAAGGATCGAGGCATTGCGCCGGGATGCGCGGCCGCCGGGCAACGATGACGTGCATTCCCTGCTCGTACAGTTCTTTGGGGTACAACTGGATCGAGTCAGCGATAATGATCGTGCCGGGCGTTTCGCAGCGGAACGGATGCAGGCCGAGCGTTCCCGCGCCGCGCGTGTAGATCAGGCGGATGTATCCGTCGGTCAGGCCGTTGGCGTCAAGCGTCCGGCGTATGGCGTCGCGGATTGCCTCGCGGCTGAAGGCGGGCGTGAGTCGAAGTTTCTCCGCCGACCGCTCCATGCGGTCAAGGTGTGATTCAAGCTTGAAGATGCGGCCGTTGTAGGCGCGAATGCCTTCAAAGCATCCGTCGCCGTATAGCAGGCCGTGGTCGTAGACCGAGACCGTCGCGTGCTCGCGGTCTACCAGTTCACCGTTGAGCCAGATCGTCTGGTGGGGCATGGCAGTATCTCCGGGTGGCCCCACTCTACCGAAAAAGGCGACGTTGCTGCCATGATCGGGTGCACGTGACGCTCAGCCGGCCGGTTCCGCCGGCTCGCCGGCCGAGTGACCCGGGGCCGGCGCCAGCGCGTATTTCTCGATGGCTTCGGCCGCGCCGTGATCATCGTTTGATGCGACGATGACATCGGCGGCCTGGCGAATCGGCCGACAGGCGTTGGCCACCGCCACGGAAAACCCCGCCCAACTAAACAGCCCGAGATCGTTCGGCCCGTCGCCGATCACCATGACCTCGTCGCCGCTGATCTGCAGCCGCCGGGCGATGCGCTGGGCGGCGATGGCCTTGTCGGCGTAGGGATGGGTCAGTTGCATGAGATGCCGGTCGCCCGGAAAGACGCTGACGCGCCGGGTTCGCCAGAATGCTGCGCTGACCGCGTAACGAATGGCCGTCATGCGTTCCGGCAGCGCTATGAGGTTCAGCCGCGTCACCGGCTCGCCAAGCAGTGCTTCAAGCGGCCGGACGGAATCCGGCGGGGTGAGGTCCGGTAGCACGGAGATGATGCGGCGCGGCCAGCGGTCGGTGTGCCAGCCATCGAGCTGTTCCAGGCCGATCATGACCTCCGGTTCGACCTCACGTGCGACATTGACGATCTCGCGGACCAGTTCCGGTTCAAGCGGTCGGTGGTGAAGCGGGCGTTTCGCCAGGCGGTTCCAGATAATCGCCCCGTTGCAGGCGATGCTCAGCGGCACGCCGGTCAGTTCACGCTGCGTTCGATACACGCCGCGCGGCGAGCGGGCGGTGGCGAGAATAAGGGCGATCCCGTGATCGAGCAATCGGCGGCAGGCGGTCTGGACAGTGCGTGACAATTCGCCGCGGCCGTCGACGAGCGTACCGTCCACATCCGCGATGACCAGGCGCACCGGCCCGGGCGGGGCATCGCGTCGCGGACGCGGCCGATCCGCTTCATCAGTCGCAGCATCCGGCTCCGAGCCGGCTTGCGGCCGTCGCAGCGGTTCGCTCGTTTCAGTCGACCGGGTGTCGGGCCCATCGCCGAGACCGCCAAAGGCCGTCGGCGGCGAACCGTCGACCGTTGAATCCGAGGCAACACCGTCCGGCGAGGGGTCGCCCCGCCTGGGGAAGAGCCGGCGTATCCGCCTGGAAGTTTCGCGAAAGGATCGTCGCATCAGGCCCGTCTCTCCCCCCATCGCCATCGAACGCCGGCTGCCGTGTGTTTCGTCACAACCGGCTCAAAACCGGGTTCCGTGATCAGTCCCGCCGGCCGACGCCCGCCGGCCATGAGATGGACACATCATAGGTCCGCCATCAGCGGCCGACATTCGCCAGCGTTCCAGCCCGGTCGAGGATGTCATCGAACATGGATTCAGTCAGGCGGCCGGTGAAGGTGTTCTGCTGGCTGACATGGTAACAGCCGAGCAGCGCCACCCGGCCGACCTCGGCGAACGCGCCGTGCCCGAATCTCGGCCTGGGGCGCGGCATCGGGTGCCCGATCTGCCGCAATGCGCTCAGAGCCGAATCCCACCCGATGCGGCCGAGGCAAAGTAGCACGCGCGGCTGGATGACTTCGAGTTCGGCGACAAGGTGCGGCCGGCAACGTTCGAGCTGATCGGCAGTCGGCTTGTTGGCCGGGGGCGCGCAACGCAGGGCCGCGGTGATGTATATGCCGTGAAGCGTCAGGCCGTCATCGCGGTGCGTCGCCTCGGCCTGGCTGGCGAACCCGGCGCGATGCAGCCCCGCGTAGAGGAAGTCGCCGGACCGGTCGCCGGTGAACATGCGGCCGGTGCGGTTCGCGCCGTGCGCGGCGGGAGCCAGGCCGACGATGACGATGGACGCGTTCGGATCGCCGAACCCGGGAACCGGGCGGGCCCAGTAGGTCCAGTCGGCGAAGGCGCGTTTCTTTTCACGGCCGACGTCAGCGCAGTACCGCCGCAGTTCGGGGCACCGGTCGCATTCGGTTACGCTACGAGCAATCCTGGTCAGACGGCGGTCGGGCGTCGTCATCAGTCAAGCGAGCTGCGAGAACGCTGGGGCTCCGCATGGGCGGGGCGGCTGAAGTCCGACTGGCGTCGAACGTCGGCGGCGGCCTCATCGGACATCGGAACCAGCGTCATACCGGCTGCCGCATCGACGACGAGTTCATACGACTGGCCGGCTTCGACGGGCTTGTAGACGGCTTCACCCTGGGCGACGCGGACGTTCATCTCCCGGGCGAGGGTGGCGTCGGAGGCGATCTGCCAGAACTGATCCCATAGCCGCTTTTCCAGTCGCGCGGGGTCGTCAGCCGCGTACCCGGGCGGGATGGCGCCCGGCGTGTCGATCATCTCGCCGTCGATCGGTGCGGTCATCTCGGAGTAGATCCGTCGAAAGAGCACCATCGTTCGGCCGTAGAGGGGATGTCCGGCGGCGACCATGTCGTGCGGAAAGCGGACGGTCCAACCGTCGATGTACAGAACGCGGCCGGGAATGGTGAATACCTGCTCGCCGATCGGTCGGCCCTGTTCATTGAGTTCGATGAACTTCAGGGTGGTGCTGCGCACGCTGTCATCGTCGCTGAGGTCCTGATCAACGATGTGCACGTGCGCCACGCGCCGGGAGGCGCTGAGCCGGTCGAGCATGGCCTCGCGTTCTTCAAGCCGCTCGGCCATTTCTTCATTGAGCGCGCGGAGTTCCGCGTTCATGCGGCGGTACTCATCGTCGCGCAGGTGCCAGAAGGCGGCGATGAAGACCGCCGCGATGAGGATCGTTGTCAACGAACTGCGGAGCACTCGAATCATGGGGCATCTTATCCCGGCCGGCGGTTGAGTCCTGTCCCTTCTATCGACAGACCCGGGCCGGCATGGGCAATTCCCGAGGCAAGATCATCGAGTCTGCCGGCTGATTGGCCGATAACAGGGGTATGATCGGACGTTGGCGGCAGAATCACGACTTTCGCGGGTGGCGGCACCCGAAAATGCCCACAACTCTTCTGGCATGGTGCGCGGCGGGACCGCTCGTCTGGGCAGCCGCTGCGCACGGGCAGATGCCGGAAGACGCCCCCGCGCCGCAAACCCCGGACCGGCAGTCAGATGTGCCGGATGATTCATCCCCGGACACTACGGCCGGTCAGCCGCCGGCACCGGCAACAGGTGGCGGATTGTCAACGCTGCGCCGACTCGTGCGGCATTTCGACTTCGAAGACCGGCAATCCGATTCCTACGCCGAGACCATGCCGCGCCACTTCTACCGATACGAGAACACCGACGAGGGGTTTCCCGTCTTCGGAACGATGGCCCTGACCGATGAGCATGCCGCATCCGGCCGATGGTCGTTCGAGTTCAATGTCGACGGCGCATCGATGGCGGCTCGGATTCCGACGGGTGTGCTGCCGGTCGTCCCGCGCGGCGATTACCTCATCACGGCGAGGGTTCGCACCGAAGGCCTCGAACACGCCCGCGCCCGGCTCAGCGGAGCATTTCACGACGGCCACGGCGACCCGATCGACGCATCGCACACGAGCAGCCGACTCATTGAAACATCCGGCCGATGGGAAGATGTCTCGATCCTGCTGTACGGCGAGCACGATGACGCGGCGGATCTGGTTCTCGGCCTGGAAGTGCTCCAGCCCCGGCAGTACGTCGACCGACGGCTTCATGGTGACGAACCGCTGTTTGACGATGTCCGCGGCCGGGTCTGGTTCGATGATGTGAAAGTCTGGCAGCTGCCTCGCATTGAACTGAAATCCCCGGAATCGGGCAACATCGTTGTCGCGCCGAGCCAGCCAACCATCACCGCGGTAATCCGTGACATGACCGCCGAGATGCTGACCGGCGTATTGACGGTCTATGACATTGACGGGCAGGTCGTGCTCGAACACGAGTTCGACCCGGCATCGGTGCAGGATGAACAGCAGTTCGACCTCCCCATCGAGCAGTTCGGCTGGTATCGCGGGGTTATGGAACTGCGCAACGATGAAGGCGTGATCGGTCGGCGATGGATCGACCTGGCGTACATCCCCGGCCCGCAGCGCGACACCACCCGCTCCCGGCCGCGCCTGACGGTCATGCTCGGCTCGCAAACCATCGATCAACTGGCCGGTCTGGCGGAGGTCGCCGAGCGGCTCGGCGCAGGCGGCGTGATCGTGCCGATGTGGGACCGCACCGTTCGAATGGACACGCTCGACGAACGCTACGCCATGCTCCGCGACGTGCTCGACGATCTGCTCGACAGGCAGTTGCACGTGACCGCGGCGATCCTGAACCTTCCGCCAGAACTCGTCGAAGCGACGGGCGGCCGGGACGACGATCTGATCGGCGGCCTCGACAATATCACCGAGGAGTGGCGGAAAGAACTTCAGGACCTGTTCATTCAGTTCGGACAGGAGATTGCGCGATGGCAGATCGGCGACATGGCCTACGCCCCGCGCGTCGGTCAGCGCGGTTTCGACCGATCGCGGCGGGAATCGATGCGAGCGCTCTCCGAACTCGTGCTCAATCCGTCCGTCATGCTGCCGTGGCTCGCGGAACTGCCGATCGTCCGAACGCGTGAACAGTCAACGGCGCATATCAAGATTCCGTACCACGCCAGCCCGGCCGGCGCCGGGGCGTTCGTACGAGAATGGGTTGAATCGGAGTCGACTTTCGCAGTCCATCTCGACACGATGCCCGATGAGCATCTTTCCAGCCGCGATCAGGTGGTCGACCTCGTGCTGCGCTCCCTGTATGCCTGGCGTGAAGGTGTTGA
>SLJD01000275.1 GCA_007135295.1 Phycisphaerales bacterium | reverse complement strand
GCCGGGCCGCCGTTCCGCATGATGCAGTTGCGCACGACGATCGACGACACGGCCGGGCCGGCGCTCGGTGGCGACGGGGCGATTGTCGCCACGCCGACCGGCTCGACCGCGCACAACGTCGCCGCCGGCGGGCCGATCGTGCATCCCGACCTTGACGCGATGGTCTTCACGCCGATGGCGGCGCACTCGCTGGCGTTTCGGCCGATCGTGCTGGAAGGCACGACGCATCTTGCGATCGAGATCGTCCGGGCGAATGAAGGGACGACCGTGGTGGTCGACGGACACGTCAACGTGCCGGTCCGGGCGGGTTCGGTGCTGTCGATTCAGCGTGATGAGCGCCGTGTGCGATTCATCTCCAACCCGGATGCGACGTACTGGAAGACTCTGCAGGAGAAACTCAACTGGGCCGCTCCCCCGAGTTACCGCGAGCAGGCCGCCGCGGGTGTTCACGAAACGTAAGACCCGGCCGACCGCTCATCGGCTTCGCGCGAGAGCGGTTGACGACGTGCCCGGTTGAAAAGGAAGGAAAGATCAGACGCTCGCCATGACTTCGCCCGCCACCACACCGCCGGTATTAACCATCGCCGGTTCCGATCCCTCGGGCGGGGCCGGCATCCAGGCCGACCTCAAGACGTTCCAGCATTTCGGGACGTACGGCATGGCGGTCGTGTCGCTGCTGACGGTGCAGAACACCCGCGAAGTGAAGCAGGTGCACGTGCTTGAGCCGACCTTCGTCGCTGAGCAACTTGATGCGGTGTTGGCGGACATCCCTCCGCGGGCGGCGAAGACCGGCGCGCTCGGCAGTGTCGAGGTGATCGACGCGGTGGCGGAGCGGGCGCGGTCGTTCGAGTTTCCGCTCATCATGGATCCGGTGATGATCAGCAAGCACGGCGCGATGCTGCTCGATGATGATGCGATCTCCGTGCTGCGCGGGCATCTTCTGCCGCACGCGTTTCTCGTCACGCCGAACATGCCCGAAGCGGCAGCGCTGGCGAACCGCCGGGTCGAGACGGTGGACGACATGGCCGACGCCGCCCGGGCGATTGCGGATCTTGGCCCGGCTCACGTGCTGGTCAAGGGCGGGCGGCTCGAAGGCGAAGCCATCGACGTGCTCTGCAGCGGCGGGCAGGTGCGGCAGTGGCGGGCCGAGCACCTCGCCAGCCGGCACATCCACGGCACGGGGTGCGTGTTTGCGGCGGCGCTGACGGCGCTGATGGCGCGCGGCGCAACCGTCGACCGGGCCGTTGAGACCGCCAAGTCGTTCATCAGCCGGGCGATCGCCGAGGGCCCGCCGCTCGGCGCGGGGCACGGGCCGGTGAACATGCACGCGGCGGTGAAGCTCCCCGATGACCTTCTGCTGAATGCTGAGGCAACATGACGCGAACGGGCTCAGATGAACCGGCAACGGACTCGAAACATGACGGGTCGGCGATGGGAAGCCGCCACAGCGCGCACGACGATGACGTGTGGGGCAAGATCACACGCGACCCCGAAGAACGCATCTTCCTTGAAGGGCCGCGCAGTCGCGTGGCGGAATTCGTCCGGGTCATGCGCATCTCAGCGGAGTTCATCCGCGGCTTTCGCACGCTGCACTTCATCGGCCCATGCGTGACGGTGTTCGGTTCGGCGCGGTTCGATGAGGACAACGAGTATTACAAGCTGGGCCGGCAGCTCGGCGCCGACCTTGCCCGCGTCGGGTTCAACGTCATGACCGGCGGCGGTCCGGGCATCATGGAAGCGGCGAACCGCGGCGCGCACGAGAACGGCGGTTCGTCGATCGGCTGCAACATCAAACTCCCGATGGAGCAGGAGCCGAACCCGTACCTCGACCGGTTCATCGAGTTCCGGTACTTCTTCGTGCGCAAGGTCATGCTGGTTAAGTATTCCTACGCGTTCGTCGCCCTGCCCGGCGGGTTCGGGACACTCGATGAAATTTTTGAGACGGCGACGCTGATCCAGACCGGAAAGATTCATGACTTTCCGATCGTGCTCATGGGCGCCGAGTTCTGGGAGCCGCTGCTCGACTTCATGCGCACCCGACTCCTGGCGCGACACACGATCGACCGGGAAGACCTTGACGGGCTGCTCGTCACCGATGATCCGCAGGAAGCGATCGAACACATCGGCCGCATCGCGACCGACCGCTTCGGACTGCGGTGGCGGCACGCCGGGCGGCCGAGCCGGTTGCTCGGCGAGTCCGCGCAATAGCACCTTTGGTCTTTGCACGTTGGATTCAGGTTGGATTCACGCTGGCATCGGTCGGCGGCGTCCGTCCGGCATTGTCCTCTCCCGCGTCCGTGCCGGGCACCTGCGCACCATCATCGCCGTACCTGATCCACCGCAGACACAGGCCGGTCGGCGGCAGCGTCGGGCCGGCGGCGCGGCGGTCGGCGGCGGCAATG
This sequence comes from Phycisphaerales bacterium, assembly GCA_007135295.1. GTDB lineage: Bacteria > Planctomycetota > Phycisphaerae > Phycisphaerales > SM1A02 > SLJD01. The sequence continues at coordinate 2,909 of SLJD01000275.1, read as the reverse complement.
ATCGACGGCATCGCATCCGGCTCGACGGCTCCGCGGCCAATCTCCATGAGCGTACCCGCAATGATCCGCACCATGTGGTACAGGAACCCGTTGCCGCTCACGTCGATGTGGCATCGATGCGCCCCGCTCGCGGTGACGGCGCAGTCGTAGATGGTTCGCACCGTGCTTTCCCGGCCGTGGTTGACCTTCGCGAAGCTGGCGAAGTCATGCTCGCCGATGAGGTGCCGGGCCGCTTCGTTCATGCGATCGACATCGAGATCGTGGTACGTCCAGAAGACATAGTTCCGGTCGAACAGCGGGCGAAGCCGTCCGGTTCCGTCGTCCTCGCCGGTGATGCCGTGGGCGAAGTGGTAGCGGTATCCCTTGGCGATGCAGTCGCGGATGGGGTCGAAGTCGTCGCGGACGATCTCCGCCCGGCGGACCTGCACGTCGTCCGGCAGCCGGGCCGTCACCGCCCGGGCGAGACGTTCGATGGGGATCGGCGTCTGCGCGGTGAACGCCGCGACCTGGCCGATCGCATGCACGCCGGTATCGGTGCGCGATGCGCCGGTGAGGATCACCGGCTGGCCGATCACATGGCTGACGGTCTCTTCGACGACGGCCTGCACCGTGCGCAGCGACGACCCGTCCGGCCGGTTCTGCTTCTGCCAGCCGTGAAACGCCGTCCCGTCATAGGCGATCGTGAGCTTGTACCGCGCCATCGCGGGATGGTACCACGCGACGGGAACGTGTTGAATTTCGAAGCTTCCCGGCACGTGAGTTGTTCCGGGAACAGGCAGGCGGTCGGTTCAGTCGCGATCCGCTGTTCGATGTTGCATCAAGTACGGCAGCACGCGCCGATCGTGGGGCGGCGGGACGACGGCGATGGTGCTGATGCTCATCGCGGCACAGTTCAGTTACGAAACGTTCCGGACCTGGCGGCAACGGCGGGCGTCCGCGCCGCCCGGCGACGAACTCCTTCACTGAACGCGGGTACGCTCGATCGCATGCTGCACGCGGCCGCCGACGATCGTCGCGACCGCCCGGCCCTGGACGGTCCAACCGGCGAACGGGCAATTGCGGCCGGCTGAGGCGAATCGTTCCGGGTCGATCGTCCATTGCTCGTCCGGGTCGATGACAGTGACGTCCGCCGGCCCCCCGGCTGCGAGCGACCCGAGGCCCGCGCGGTCGAGCCCGACCAGCCGCGCCGGCTCAATTGTCATCATCGCGATGAGGCGCGGCCAGTCGATCACGCCGTCATCAATGAGCGCGCGGCGGTAGAGCGGCAGGGCGCACTCCAGCCCGACGATGCCGAACGGCGCATCCGCGAAGTCGAGCATCTTGCGGTCCATCGGATGCGGGGCGTGGTCGGTGCCGAGGATCGTGATCGTGCCATCAGTGACGGCTTCCTTCAGGCGGTCAATATCGTCCTGCGTTCGGAGCGGCGGGTTCATCTTCGCGTTTGTGTCGTAGCCGAGACACGCCTCGTCGGTGAGCAGCAGGTGGTGGGGGGTCACTTCGCCGGTCACGGGCTGGCCGTCGCGCTGCGCCGACCGGAGAATCGCCGCGGATTCACCGCTTGAGACATGCTGGGCGTGATACGCGCAGCCGATCGAGCGGTTGAGGCGGATGTCGCGCTCGATGATGAGTTCCTCGGCGACGGCCGGCCACCCGCCGAGCCCCAGCCGCGCTGCCGTCGGCCCGGCGTTCATCACCCCGCCGCGCGTCAGTGAAGGGTCCTGGCAGTGCTGCATGAAGCATCGGCCGGTCGCGTGAACCGTCTGCAGGACCGCGGCCATCATCGCCGGCTCCGCGACGACGTCGCCATCATCAGAGAACGCGACCGCGCCGGCGTCAGCCATGGATTGAATGTCGGCCAGCGCTTCGCCGGCCCGCCCGATCGTCGCCGCCCCGACGACGAAGACGCGGCTCTGCCCGGCCTGCCGCGCGCGGTCGTGGATGTGATGCACCATCATCGCCGAGTCAATCGCCGGGCGCGTGTTCGGCATGCAGCAGACGGTCGTGAACCCTCCGGCGGCGGCGCCGGCGGCCCCGGTCGCGACGGTCTCCTCGTGCTCGGTGTCCGGCTCGCGCAGATGCACGTGAATGTCGATCAGCCCCGGCGTGACAAGACACCCCTCGGCGTCGATCACCCGGGCGTCGGTCGGCGGATCGATTCGGCCGATCTCAGCGACCGTGCCGCCGTGCAGCAGCACATCAGCGGTCTCATCAAACCCCCGCGACGGATCGATCACCCGGCCGCCGCGGATGAGCAGCGGCGGGGCGGCCTCGGCCGCAACATGCCCCGGGGTATGGCCCGGAGCAGGGCCCGGGGTGTGGCCAGAGGCGTTGCCCGACGAATCACGGGCATCAGACTGACTGTCAGGCGGCGGGGTGTCCGGCATCGGGGGTGGCTCTCCGTGCGGGGCGGATTGATCGATGGGGCGTTTGGCCTGGAGTCTACCGCCCGGCCGCGGCGATCGCACGCACGCGTGAATCGTCTGTGACCGGAAAGAACAACGCCGCCCGTCGAGGCGGGCGGCGCTGGTCGTTCATACGGTTGTCATCCGGCAAGCAGCCGGCGTCAGTCGATCAGCTGGAGCAGGCCGCCGGCTTGCCGCACTGGCCGGTCACAGGGCAGGCGGGGCGGTCGTTGCCGTTGTCCCCGTTGTCGCACTTGCTCTTGCTGCAGTCGGACTTGCTCTCGCAGTCCTGGCCGCGATCGCCGTTCGTGCTGTCGCACTCAGCTTTGCTGTCGCATTCGGCCTTGCTCTCGCAGCATTCCTTCTTTGATTCGCAGCATTCGCCGCCGACGGCGCCCATGGCGGCGGCTTCTTCGCACTGCTTGGCTTCGCAGCAGCCCTCGCTCTTGTAGCGTTCGCCTTCGCAGCATTCGGCCTTGTCCTTGCCCACCGCGCCGGGGGCGACGT
>SLJD01000039.1 GCA_007135295.1 Phycisphaerales bacterium | reverse complement strand
CGAATCGGCGATGACCCGTTCTACCTTGCCGGCTCGATTGATTTGCAGGGCCTGAACGCCGGACCGATGCTCGACCGGATCGCGGCGGCGGTCGAATGGCCCGTCCCGCGATGGATGGCCCATGCTGATCTCGTCGATCTGGTCATCTCGCCGAGCGTCGCAGGACTGCGCGGCGGTTTGCTGAACGATGCGTCAGCGGTGCTTCGCACGCGGGACCCGCAGCACACGTTCAACGCCTTCCGCGGGTACGTGCAGGGACTGGCCGACCACGACGACCGCATCGAACGCGAGGTCCAGTGGCAGGACGGCCGAACGGTCGGCGAGGCATCCGATGTTTCGTCGTACGAAGTCCGCGCCACCCGCTACCCCCCCGATCTCGCTGCATCGATGAGTCTCGTGCCGTACCTCGTCGGCCCGTCGGGCTGGCGGGGGTTCGCCGTTCCGATCGAGGACGGCCTGGTCGTTACGTTCAGCCAGCGGCCGGCGGTGCTCGAGCACGCCCTGACCAACGCCCGGGGAACAGGCCGGCCCCTCACCGATAACCCCACGATCCGCGCGCTGCAGGAGTGGCTGCCGCCGGAATCGGACGCGCAGTTGTACATCGGCATCGACAAGGTCATTGAACTGGCCAATCAGGCGGCCCAGACCATGGGGATGCGGCTGCCGATCCCGGACATCGACGAGCGCATCGACCCGATCGCTTCAGGCGTCGCGGTGCAGGATGGCGCGATCGAGACGGCTACGGTCCTGCCGGCGAGCATCATCCGGATCATGGTCGACACCGCTGACCACCAGCCCAGAGACCGCGGGCAACCCTGACCGCTTCCATGAACAGCAAACGGATGAAAGACGACTCGGCGCAGTACACATGGGCCATCGGCCGGCACGGCGGGATCACGCTCGATGCACCGCGCATCATGGGAATCCTCAACGTCACGCCGGACAGCTTCTCCGACGGCGGGCGATATGACTCCGTCGACGCCGCCGTCACCCGCGCGTTGGAGATGCTCGACGCCGGGGCGGACCTGATCGATATCGGCGGCGAGTCAACGCGCCCCGGTGCGAAGCGCGTCAGTGACGACGAGCAGATTCAGCGCACCCGCCCGGTCGTCGACGCCATCATGCAGCAGCGAAGCGATTCGCTGATCTCCATCGACACGACGCGATCCGCCGTCGCGGACGCCGCGATCAACGCCGGGGCGGCCGTCATCAACGACGTCTCCGCCGGCGTGGAAGACCCGGCCATTCTTGACCTCGCCGCGCGCCGCCGCGCGGGACTCGTGCTCATGCATCGCGTCCGGCCGCCGGAAGCCGACCGCTTCAGCGACCAGTACGACACCCCGCCGATTGAATCCGACGTTGTCGAAACCGTCATCGCGCAACTCGGTGAACGCCTCCAGGCAGCGCTCGACGCCGGCGTTCCGAATGACGCGATCGTCATCGACCCGGGGCTCGGGTTCGGCAAGACGGTTGAGCAGAACTACGAATTGATCGCGCGAAGCGGCGAGATGCAGGATCGCCTCGGCCGGCCGCTGCTCAGCGGGGCAAGCCGCAAGAGCTTCATCGGCGCCGTCAGCGATGCGCCGCGCGCTGAGGACCGGCTTCCCGGCTCGCTCGCCGTCACAGTCGCCCACGCCCGCCAGCGGGTGCGCCTGTTCCGCGTGCATGATGTCGCAGCGCACCGCCAGGCCCTTGCTGTCGCGCAGGCGATCAGTGCCGTCAGCCAACCCGGCATCAGCGCCTGACCGGCCGGGACGTTCCTCGTGATCCACCCCGCCCAGCCGACCGGGCCTCACGTCCGAAACTTCGGCGGAACGCGTCACCTGTCATTGTCGATCAGGAGCGCCGGGCGGGGTATGATGACGATATCTGACACGATCTTTGAACCAGTCGGCCGCCAGTTCCGCGGCCTGTGAGATGGAGTGTTGACATGGCCAGCCAGACCGTCGTTGAACTGACCGACAGCAATTTCGAATCCGAAGTGATCAATTCCGACGTGCCCGTGCTCGTGGATTTCTGGGCCGAGTGGTGCCAGCCCTGCCGCATGCTCGCCCCCACGATCGACGCCATCGCCGATGAATACCAGGGCAAGGTGAAGGTCGGCAAACTCGACATCGACAGCCACCGCGAAGTCGCCGCCAACCACAGCATCAGCTCGATCCCGACCGTCATCGTTTTCAAGAATGGCGAGGTGCAGAAGAAGTTCGTCGGCCTGACATCAAAGGACCAGTTCAAGAGCACGCTCGACGAACTCGTCTGAGCCAGCCGAACCGTCCTATACGACACGATCCACCACCGCGGGCGGCTCCAGCCGCCCGTTTTTGATGCGCCGATTCACGCGGCGGATTCTTCAGCCGCCTCGGCGGCGTCATCCACGTCGCCGTACTGCGCATCGAGGACGGCTCTCCACTCGCTGATCGACCGGCAGCGTATGAACTGCTGGCGAACCCTCTCCGCGGCGGGGTGGTGCCCCGAGAACTTGATGCCGAACTTTCGCATCATGCGCGACGCCGACTGCTCACCGTGCAGGGCGGTGCAGAGCTCGAAGTGCTCAAGCAGGGCCTGCCGCTGTTCAGCAAGGGTCGGCGGCAAGGCGGGTCGGCCGGCCATCAACTGCCGCGCCTGCCGGAAGATCCACGGATTGCCGATGCAGCCGCGAGCGACACTCACCGCCTGCACGCCCGTCGTTTCGAGCATGGCGAAGATATCTTCAACCTGCCAGATGTCGCCGGAGCCGAAGATCAGCCGGTCGGGATACCGCCGGACGAGATCCGCCAGGAAGGGCCAGCGACCCGGGCCGTTGTACTTCTGCACGACGGTTCGGCAGTGCACCGTTGTCCACGCGCAGCCGATCTCGTAGCACGCGTTGAAGATCCGCTCGAAGTTCGCCGCCATCTCTTCCGTGTCATCCCACGCCCGGCGGAGTTTGACCGTCACGGGAATCCGATCAGGCACGGCGTCGCGCACCGCCCGGAGTATCTCGATCGCCTCATCCGGAGCGGTCAGGAAGTGTCCGCCGCGATTTCGACGTTTGACCTTTTTCACGGGGCAGGCAAAGTTGACGTCGATGACCTCGTAGTTCATCTCCGCGAGCAGCGAAGCCGCCCGGGCCATCTCGTCCGGGTCGGTGCCCATGATCTGGCCGGCGATGGGGTGGTCGTCGAGGCCAGCCGCGCGGTTTTCCGCCGGGTCGCCCGTGCCGCACCCTTCGGCCAGGCGGTCAGGGTCTTCCTTCGTCCGCCCCTTGCCGCCGCTGAGCAGCGTCCGGTCGAGCAGGGCCTCGGTCACGCAGAACGGGCAGCCGTGCCGCCGGGCGATCAGCCGCATCGCTCCGTCGGAGTACCCGGCGAGGCCGGCCTGAAAGAACGGCGCATCGAATCCCGGCACGATCTCAGTGATGCGCGGGTCGATCGCCGTCTCGCGGGCGATTTCCGCCACCGGCCGCGACAGCGGCGGACGCTCAGCACGCTCAACTGGCTCCATTTCAACGGACATGGCCCCATGATATCCCCGGCATCCAGGTGGAACGAAGGAACCACTCGGGGCTGCTCGCCGCAGGGCTGGTCAGGGCTGCTCGCCGCGGGTCTGGATCGTCTGCTGCTCGACTTCCCACCGGATCGCGGAGACGCCCTCTTCAACGCCGAGCCGGCCGATGAGCTGCTCCATCAGTTCATCGTGGCGCCCGAGCGTGGCGAGCTGCGCGTGGACGATGACGCGGCGGCCGTCCTCGATCTCCTCGCTGGAAAGTGACCGCAGGCGGAGCGACTCGGACGCCACCGTCTGCAGCAGCAAAGATCGAAGCGGCTGCAACTCCTCGGCTTTGCAGGTGAAGTGCAGGCTGTAAACCATCTGCGCATCTTCAGCAAGGTCGGCCTCCGGCTGCCGCTCCAGTCGATACGTCAGCGGGCGGAGCAGCACATTGGCGATGAGCACCGCCAGGGCGCCGATCGTCGCTGCCAGCAGAAACCCCGACCCGGCCATCGCACCGACGGCCGCCGCGCACCAGAGCGTCGCCGCCGTCGTCAGCCCGCGGACCGTCGGTCCCTGCCGGAAAATCACCCCCGCACCGATGAAGCCGATCCCGGAGACGACCTGGGCGGCGATACGCGTGGGGCTCATCTCGTAAGCGGTCATCGCCGCAATCGCGACGAACAGAGCCGCCCCGGTGCAGACGAGCGTGTTCGTGCGCAGGCCGGCCATGCGCTGCCGCCACTGCCGCTCCATGCCGATCATTGCGCCGAGCACGACCGCCACGCCGATTCGCAGCGCGAACTCCGGCAGCGCGATCGTCTCCTGAACCGGCGGGGTCTGGCCGAGCATGCAGATCATGGCCGCAACAGAAACTCCTGCATCAGTAACTCCCGCATCAGAAAGCCCTGGCCCGCATCACATCGGCAGCAACGGCGACATTTCCGGATGCTGCCGCGTCTTCGTCATCGGCATGATCGGACCTGCAGCCGCAACGAAACCGGCCCCATCCGATTCAGGCTATCCGGTTCAGGGGTTCACCGCGGCCGTTCCGCCATTCGCCCCGGTCATCGACAGGGTGAGCCGTCGCAATGGACCGTCTCAGAACAGAATGACTCAGCCCGTCCAGTTGCTCAGGAGGACGCCAAGGTCCGCCCCGCCAACCTCGCAGTCACCAGTCAGGTCCGCCGGGCAGTCTCCGCAGTCGTCGCACGCCCCCCATTCGCTGAGCAGAATGCCGAGATCCGCGCCGCTGACCGTGCCGTCCCCGGTCAGATCGCCGGGCAGCGTTTCGTCATAAGGCGTGACGGCGATGTCGACGACCAGCCGGACGCTCGTGATCTGAACCGTCTGCTCGCCAATCGGCGAGCCAAGGTCCACCACCGCTTCGCCAAGATACACATCCGTCGCTTCGACATAGCCGAACCCGCTCGCATCGAGGCCGACGAGTATGTCCGCGGCAAAGGATGGGTCATCCGGTGGGGGTGGCGCGACGACCGCTTCGTCGAACAGCACCACGGGGGCGGGCCCTTCGGCTTCTTCTTCGCCGGACTGATCGTCTTCATCCAGTTCGTCGGTCACATCGACCGGACCGTATGGGATCCCCTGCCACTCGACCATGACTTCTACGAGTTGTACCTCATAAAAGGCGTCATACAGGGCAGCATCAGGATCGACGGCGGTGGGGGACGTCCAGAACACATCCTCGCCTTCGGTTGTCTCGTCGAATGTCCACGATTGCGTGCCGGAGCCGGCGGCGAGCCCCCCACTCAATCCGAGGATGACGGCTGACCGCACGGCGTGCGAAAGGCGCTTTTCAATTCCGCAGATGAAGTTAAGCATTCGTGCCATTGGAACCATTGTGCCGGGTCAATGTCAATCTGGTCATTGTCAAGAGAGACCGCGATGCCGAGGCCCGCAAGCCATGGCGGGCTCGGTG
>SLJD01000428.1 GCA_007135295.1 Phycisphaerales bacterium | reverse complement strand
CGCGAACTCCCCCCGGAGGAAACCACCCCATGACAGACTCCCATTCACCGCCGGCTCCACCACTCGACGGCCCGCCATCCGCAACAGCCGAACGCTCCGCGACGGATCTCACGCCCGAATTCCGCCGCGGCGCGCCGGACGGCGCCACGCACGAAGCGCTCGACTTCAACCAGGAGACGACCTGCTTCGAGCTGCGAAACCTGAACCTGCACTACGGCCGCGAGCACGCCCTGCGCGACATCACCATGACGATCCCGCACCGTCGCATCACCGCGTTCATCGGCCCGAGCGGCTGCGGCAAGTCCTCGCTGCTGCGGTGCCTGAACCGCATGAACGACCTCATCGACATCGCCCGCCTGACCGGTGACGTGCGGCTCGACGGGCAGAGCATCTACGACAAGTCCGTCGATGTGCCCGAACTGCGCCGCCGCGTCGGCATGGTCTTTCAGAAGCCGAACCCGTTTCCCAAGTCCATCTACGAGAACGTCGCCTACGGCCTGCGGATTCAGGGCATTCGCCGCCGCAGCGTCATCGATGAGACGGTCGAGCGATCCCTGCGCAAGGCCGCCCTCTGGGACGAGGTCAAGGACCGGCTCAAGTCGCCGGCCGTCGAACTCTCCGGCGGCCAGCAGCAGCGGCTGATCATCGCCCGCGCCATCGCCATCGAGCCGGAAGTCATCCTGCTTGATGAACCATGCTCCGCCCTCGATCCCATCGCCACCGCGAAGGTCGAGGAGCTGATGATGGAACTCAAGCAGCACTACACCCTCGTCATCGTCACGCACAACATGCAGCAGGCCGCCCGCGTCGGCGATTACTGCGCATTCATGTACATGGGCGAACTCATCGAGTACGACACCGCCGAGACCATGTTCCAGCGGCCCGGCAAACAGCAGACCGAAGACTACATCACCGGCCGGTTCGGGTAAGCCCCGCCCGCCGCACAAGGAGAACATGCCGTGTCAGTCGACCTCCAGAAGGAATTGAACGCCCTGCGCCGCCACATCCTGACCATGGGCGCGTGCGTCGACAATCGCGTCAACGAAACCTGCAGCGCCCTGTTCACGCTGGATACCGATGCCGCCCGCCACGTCTGCGCCGGCGATGATGAGATCGACGCGATGGACCTCGACATCGAACGCGAAGCCCTCCGCCTGCTCGCGCTGACGCAGCCCGTGGCCGCGGACCTTCGCTTCATCCTCGCCGCCATGCGGATTAACACGGACCTCGAACGGATCGCCGACCTCGCCCGGAGCATCGCCAAGCGCGTCCTCGCGTTGTGCGAAGAGAGCGAAGAACTGAACCTGCCGCCGGCGCTGCGCGCGATGGCGGACCGGACCCGGACCATGCTGAGCGATGCGCTCGCAGCACTTTCGGACAACGATACGGCCCTGTGCGAAGCCATCCGCAAGGCGGACGACCAGGTCGACGACCTGCTCAAGGAGATCTTCACCTGGGCGCAGGAGGAAATCCCCGGCCACGTCGATTCCACGCCCTCGGTCATCAATATGCTTTCGATCGCGCGCAAGCTCGAACGCATCGCTGACATGACAACCAACATTGCCGAAGACATCATATTCTTCACAAGCGGCGAGGTCGTTCGACACGTCCAGTAGCAGCCCTGCTCACGTGGAGGTCACAGGCAGCCGGTCAGCAGCAGGAAGTGGTCCGCGGTGACACGTCACGTGCGGCCCGTCTCCATCACCACATCCTCCCGGAGCCGAACAGCTCAACCACCGGCCGGCCTGCTTGGAGGGGCCGGGGACGTTTTCTCAACCGGCGGCCTTTCTCTGGCGCTCACCGCCGTGAGTGCGGAACCAGCGTCCCATCGGCAGTTGGCTTGCCCGGCGTCCGGGCAGTATCATCGCTCATGCGTGCTGTCCGCACGAAACCCAACGCGGTTGTACCGTGTCTCATGCGGTGACGTGCCAGCATCGATAGCCCCCGGCAAACAGCCACCCTGTTTTCCGGGTGTCTCTTCAGGTGTTTCTTCGGGTGTTTTTTTGGGGACCTGCCCCGGTAGCTCAGCTGGATAGAGCAGCGGTCTTCTAAACCGCAGGTCGGTGGTTCGAGTCCACCCCGGGGCGCTTCGTTTCGCGTTGCGTCAGACGACGACATGCAATGGCCCGCCGTGCTGAATCCCCTGTTGTGCCAGGCGTTCGCACGCTTCGGTGGTGTACTCGCCGCACCGTGTTCAATCCGGCCGGCGGCGCTCGGTGATGACGTGCAATGCCCATCGGCGATCGCTGCGATCCGGTATCACCGGAAGTCACGGGAGCAGGCGACGAGGTCGGCGAGTTGCGAATCGAGCATCGTGAGAGAGTCGGTCAGCACGTGCACGACGCGGCGCTGGCGTTCGACGGTGCCGGTGGCGAGGAGGATCGTGGCGTGGCGGGCGGCGCGGCGGTCGCGCTGGTAGATCTTTGGCCGGACGATGAGGTTGGCGATGCCGGTCTCATCCTCGATGGTGATGAAGATCGTGCCGGACGCGGTGGCCGGTCGCTGACGGATGAGCACAAGACCGGCGACGATGATGCGCCTGCCCTGCGGCCAGCGGGTTTCATCATCGAGATCGCCGGCCGGTGTGACGCCACGGCGAGTGAGATCATCACGCAGGAATGAGATGGGGTGGGCCTTGAGGGACAGGCCGATAGTCGAGTAATCGTGAAGGATGCGCGACGGTTCATTGACGGGCGGCAGATGGGAACTGGTACTGATCTCGCGTGACGCGCCTGGCATCGGCGGTTCTTCTCGATGATTGAACTGGTGATCAAAGAGGGGCAGATCGTCGTCACGTAACTTACGGATATGCCAGAGGGCGTTCTGACGATCGAGGCCCATCGAGCCGAAGGCATCCGCGGAGGCGAGCGTGCGAAGGGTGCTCGCGCGAACGCCGGCGGCGCGGTGGAGCGTGTCGATGGAACGGAACGGGCCGTCTCGGCGCACGGCACCCGTGATGCGGCGGGCATCGGTCTCATGCAGGCCCTTGACGAGACGCATGCCGAGGCGAAGGGCAGGGCCTCCGCCGCACGCGACTGCGTCACTTCGTGACTCGATCACTTCATTCTCTGCTTCCAGCGTGCATTCCCAGTCGCTGTGATTGACGTCGACGGGACGGACTTCGACGCCGTGCTTCTGGGCGTCACGGACGATCTGAGCGGGAGCGTAGAAGCCCATCGGCTGACTGTTGATCAGCGCAGCGGCGAATGCGGCGGGATAGTGCTTTTTCAGCCAGGCGGAGACATAGACGATGTGCGCGAAGCTCGCCGCGTGCGATTCCGGGAAGCCGTACTCGCTGAAGCCGCGCAGTTGCTTGAAGCAGCGCTCCGCGAAGTCGCGGGCATAGCCGCGTTCCACCATGCCGGCGATGAACTTGGCTTCGAAGCGGTTGATCTGATCGCCCTTGCGTTTCCACGCCGCCATGGCCCGGCGAAGCTGGTCGGCCTTGTCGGCGGTAAAGCCGGCGGCGACGATGGCGAGCGACATCGCCTGCTCCTGAAAGAGCGGCACGCCGAGCGTGCGCTCAAGCACTTGCCTGACCTCTTCCGTGGGATAGGTGACGGGCTCCTCCCCCGTTCGACGTCGCAGGTACGGATGGACCATGTCGCCCTGGATCGGCCCGGGCCGGACGATGGCAACTTCGATGACAAGGTCGTAGAACGAGCGCGGCCGCAATCTCGGCAGCATGGTCATCTGGGCGCGCGATTCGATCTGGAAGACGCCGATGGTGTCCGCCTCACAGATCATGTCGTAGACGGCCGGGTCTTCGGTCGGCACGGTCGCAAGCTCAAGTGGCCGGCCGTCGTGCCGCTCGATCAGCTCGAACGCCTTGCGAATGCACGTCAGCATGCCCAGGCCGAGCACATCGACCTTGAGCATGCCGAGAGCATCGATGTCGTCCTTGTCCCATTCAATGACGGTGCGGTCGTCCATCGCGGCGTTTTCGATGGGGACGAGTTCGCACAGCGGCGTGTCGGAGATCACGAAGCCGCCGACGTGCTGGGAGAGGTGGCGCGGGAAGCCGAGGATCTCGCCGGTCAGGTGCAGCAGCGCGCCGATGATCGGCTGGTCAGGGTCAAAGCCAAGCGTCCGAAGGCGGTCACGGTTGCCGACCTTGTCGGACCACCAGTCGAGGTCTTTGGCGAGGCGATCGACGGCATCGAGCGAGAGGCCGAGCGCCTTGCCGACGTCGCGCACGGCTGACCGGCCTCGATACGTAATGACCTCAGCCGTCAGGGCGGCCCGCTCCCGGCCGTACTTGGCGTAAATGTACTGAATGACCTCTTCGCGGCGCTCGTGCTCGAAGTCGACGTCGATATCCGGCGGCTCGTTGCGCTCTTTGGAGATGAACCGCTCGAAGAGCAGGTTGATGCGGTCGGGATCGACGGACGTGATGCCGAGGCAGTAGCACACCGCCGAGTTGGCCGCCGCCCCGCGGCCCTGGCAGAGGATGTCGCGCGATCGGGCGAACGAGACGAGATCATGGACGGTCAGGAAGTACGGGGCGTAGTCGAGTTCATCGATGAGGCGCAGCTCACGCTTGATCTGATCGCGGATCCGGGCCGGCACGCCGGAGGCGTATCGCTCGGCCGCTCCAGCCCACGTCAGCTCCGTCAGATGGCTGAGCATCGATCGGCCGGCCGGGACGATCTCGGCCGGGTACTGATACTGCAGCTGATCGAGGTTGAAGCCCTGAGCTCGCCCAGCAATCTCAATCGTGCGATGAATTGCCTGCGGGTACGCCGCGAACAGCCGATGCATCTCCTCCGGCGGCTTGAGCGTGCGTTCGGCATTGGCAAACAGCCGCAGGCCCGCGTCATCGATCGTGCAGCCGTGCCGGATGCACGTCAGAACGTCCTGGAGCGGCCGCCTCTCGGGAACGTGGTAATGCACGTCGTTTGTCGCCACGAGCGGGACGCGAGTGTGCTCAGAAAGCGATGCGAGTTGCTGAAGACGGGCGCGGTCGTCCTCGCCGTAGAGGGCTGATGCAGCGATCGAGAGCCGGTCATCGTCAAAGACGTCCCGCAGGCCGCGGACGACATCCAGGAACGCCTGATCGAGTTCGCGTGGCGGGACGATGATCGCCAGCAACCCTTCGTGATAATCAAGCAGATCGTGCAGCGTCAGATGACACTCGCCTTTGGGCGCACGGCGCTTGCCAAGGGTGAGCATCCGACAGAGGTTGCCGTAGGCGGGGAGATCGGCCGGGTAGACGAGGACGGAGAGTTGGTGAGGGGATTCGCTGTGCTTCGTGGTGAGCACGAGCCGGCAGCCGACGATGAACTGGATGCCGTGCTGCCTAGCGGCGACGTGGCCGCGGACGATGCCGGCGAGGGAATTGACATCGGTGATCGCGATCGCGTGGTGACCGATTGCCGCCGCCTGCTCGACAAGCTCCTCGGGATGGCT
>SLJD01000323.1 GCA_007135295.1 Phycisphaerales bacterium | reverse complement strand
GTGATCATGGGCGCCGGGCCGGTCTGGAAGGTCGCCCGGACGTTCCTTGACGGTGCGGAACACACGCCGCAGGGGGTGGCGGCGTGCTGAGGATGGGCGTCTCCAGTCTGTTCGGCGACCTCGACGTCGACGCCACGCCTGACGCGCCGCTCGGGCCGATGACGTGGTACGGCATCGGCGGGCGCGCGGACCTGCTCATCCGGCCGCGATCGGTCGAATCGCTCGCCACGCTCGTCAAGCGGTGCGCGCGGACGGCGACGCCGCTGCGCGTGCTCGGCAGTGGGGCGAACCTGCTTGTCGCGGACAGCGGCGTCGACGGCATCGTCGTCCACCTCGATCAGCCGGCCTTCAGGGAAGTCAGGTTCAACCAGGACGGTGAGATCAACGCCATGCGCGCCATGGCCGGGGCGGACCTCGCCAAGACGCTGATGGAATCCGTGCGGCGGGGCGTCGGTGGGCTGACGCACATGGCCGGCATCCCCGCGTCAATCGGCGGGGCGATCCGCATGAACGCCGGCGGCAAGTACGGAACGATCGGCGAGGCCGTCCGCTCGGTGACCTGCATCACGAAGGCCGGCGAGATTGTCAGCTACCCCGCCGAGGAACTCCGCTTCGAGTACCGCTCGACGAACATTCCTGATCCCGTCATCGTCGCCGCGACGTTCACCATGCACGAGGGCGACCCGATCCGGCTGCGCGAGGAAGTCAAGGAAATCTTCGCGTACAAGAAGACCACCCAGCCGCTCGCCGACTCGTCCGCCGGCTGCACGTTCCGCAACCCGTTCGACCCGACGACGGAGAAAACCGTCTCGGCCGGCAAGCTCATCGAAGAGGCCGGCCTTAAGGGCGAAGCGATCGGCGGTGCATCCGTCAGCGAGCGGCACGCGAACTTCATCGTCACGCAGCCCGGCACGCCGACCGACGATGTTCTGCGCCTGCTCGACCGGATCGAGGCGAAGGTCTTCGAAACCAGCGGCCTGGAACTGCAGCGCGAAATCGTCATCTGGAAACGCGGCGAGTCCGACGCCTCGCGCATCGACCCTCACGCCGACGATGAATGACTCAAGGAAGGTCCGCACCGCCATGACGCCCGCGCCTGATCACGATTCCGCGGCCCGCTCCGCCTCGACCGATGCCGATCGGCCGGCGGTGCTCGTGCTCATGGGCGGCCCCGACGCCGAGCGCGAAATCAGCATCGAATCCGGCCGGGCGATCAGCGACGCGCTGCGGCAGGCCGACCGGTGCGACGTGATTGAACAGGTCATCGACCAGCCGTCGGCCGAGGACATCGCCGCGATGGGTGGCGACGTGATCTTCCCCGCCCTGCACGGCCGGTGGGGTGAAGGCGGGCCGCTGCAGGACGTGCTCGAACAGGTCGGTCGGCCGTACGTCGGCGCCCGGCCGGACGCCGCCTTTCTGACGATGGACAAACTCGCCAGCAAGCGCGCGGTTGAAGCGATCGGCGTGCCGACGCCGCCGGCCTGCCTGCTTGGCCCGGACGATGCCTGCACGATCGACCCGCCGCTTGTCCTCAAGCCGGTCGACGACGGGTCGAGCGTGGATCTGCGGGTCTGCCGCACGCACGACGAGGTGGCGGCGGCGCGGGCGGAACTGCACTCGAAGCGGCCGACGCTGCTCGCAGAACGTTTTATCGCCGGGCGGGAGTTGACCGTCGGCGTGCTTGACGATCGCGTCCTGCCGATTGTGGAAGTGATCCCGGCGGACGGCACGTACGACTTTGCCGCCAAGTATGAACGCAACGACACGCGGTATGTCGTCGATCCGGATCTCGGCCCGGCGATCGGCGAACGACTGATTGCGTTCTCCCGCCGCGCCTTCGAGGCGCTTGGCAGCCGGGACGTTGCCCGCATGGATTTTCTGCTCAGCGATGAAGTGTCGACGCGGGGCGTGTGGTTTCTCGAGGTCAACACGATGCCGGGCTTTACGAGCCACTCGCTGTTTCCCATGGCCGCGGCGCGGGCCGGACTTGAGATGCCGGCCCTCTGCCAGCGACTCGTCGACGCGGCCCTGTCCCGCCGCAACGATTCGGGGGTCGATGCGTCAAACGGCGTGATGGTTCACACCACCCCGCAATCACGGCAGGATTCGCACACACCATCGAAAGCGAGCCGGTAACCGGCTGCAGGTTGCGATCACCATGGCACGAAAGAAGAAACGCTCGACAAAGAAGAAAAAGAAGACCGGCTCGTGGTCGCTGCGCTCGCTCGTGCCGCCGATGCCCGACTGGTCGGCGATCGGCGAGTCCATGCCGCCACGGGAAAACGTCTTCAAGGCGGCCCGCATCACGGGGTGGGCGCTGTGCCTGGCCGTCGTCGCCGGATCGCTGGCGTGGGGCGTGCCGCGCCTCGAAGCGTACGCGATCGAGTACGCAGGCGATTATTCGGTGCAGGTCGAACTTGTTGATCAGCCGGCGTGGGTGAGCGGCAACCTGGAGCGCAAGCTGCATATGACCGCGATCGAGCAGCTTCAGGGCGACCCGCTCGACCGCAGCAGCGATGATCTGGAAAACGTCCGGGAAGCGCTTCTCGACACCGGCTGGTTTACGCAGATCGAGCAGGTCCACCGCCGGCATCTCGATCTGATCGAGGTCCACGGCCGATTCGCCCGGCCGCACGCGCTCATCCGCGACACACGCGACGAGCTTGATTACCTCATCGATCCCGAAGGCCGGCTCCTGCCGCACGCGTTCCGCATCGGCGATGCGGTCGTGGAATACCCGGTCATCGTCGGCACCGCCCGCCCCCGTCCGCCGCGGACCGGCGAGAAGTGGCCCGGGGCCGACGTCGACGCCGCGCTGTCGCTGCTTGAGGAAATCCTCGCCCAGGAGTGGCGCTCGCAGGTCGAGGCCGTCGACGTCAGCCGGTACCTGTCCGATCAGCGGCTTGACCTGCTGACCGATCGCGGCGTGCGCATCATCTGGGGCCGGGCGCCGAACGACGTGTCCATGGGTGAAGTTTCCACGGAAGAGAAAATCGCCTACCTCACGCGGCTGTACGAGATTCCCGACTACCGCCGCATCGACGGCGGATTCACCGGCACGGAGCTGGACATCCGGGGGCTGACGGCCAGCCAGCGGTGACTGCCCGGCCGTGGGCCGCGCCATACACTGTCCTCATGACGTCGACTTCCGCCGAGCCGTTCACCCTGCCGCGAACGCTGATTTTCCTGGCGCCGCTGTGGCTGATCGGGTCGTGGATTCTGTCCATCGGCCTGCGCCAGCCGATTCACCCGTCAACCGCGACGTACACGCCGGCCGTGCAGATGATGCTTCAGTGCGTGCTCGTGGGGCTGATCGTGGCGTGGCCACTCTACCGGTTGAGCCAGGCGCCGGCCCGGCATCCGATCCGGCAGACGGTCGTGGACGTGCTTGCCCTGGCGGTTCTCGTGCAGTTCGTCGTCTGGCCGCTGCGAATCTTCACGGTATGGCCGGTCGTGCGGGTCTTGGCGATCGATCTGGCAATGCTCGGCTGGCTTGCGCTGGCGGGGGCGGTGGTGGCGGCGGCAATCGGGACGGCCCGACCGGGGCCACGACACCTCGCCATGCTTGTCTGCGCCACGATGCCCGTGCTCGGCCCGACATTGGCGTGGGTGCTGCTGCTGCTCGGCATGCAGGCCCCGGGTCTGATGCAACTGAGCCCCATGGTGCATGTCGGCTCGATCGGCGAAGGGGCTGGCGGCGTGGTCCGCAGCAGCCACTGGGCGATGGTCACCCTCGTGTTTCTCGCGGCGGCCGGGGCATGGATCGGCCTGGCGGTCTCGTATGTCGCGAAGATGAACGATGCTGGAACCGGTGGACGCGCCGCCGAAGGTGCGTCCGCGAGGTGGTCTGGCGAACCGGCCGCGGATCTTTCGGGTGCCCCTTCTGGGGGGCCTTCCGAGGGGGCTTCCGGGGAGCGTGACTCGCGTGGGGCATGATCGTCCGTCCGGCGGTCGCCTGAGCCGCGTGCTTGCATGCTGCGCCAGTTTCGCAACACTGAGCACATGCTGAGCGGGGTTCCCATTCTTGAGGCGAGTCTGCTCGTCCACCTGCTCTCCCTGCTTGTGGTGGTGATCATTCTCCTTCGGGGCCAAGGCCGGCCCACATCCACGCTCGCCTGGATCGCGATCGTCTTCGCCGTGCCGATTGTCGGCATGATCGCGTATGTGCTGATCGGCGAGGTCCGGCTTGGCCGGTCACGCATCCGCCGGCATCGCGACATTCTCAAGAGAATCTTTACCCCCAAGCTTGTCCACCATCCCGAGGCGACCATGGGGATGTACGAGATCGAGCGAGACTACCGGCCCGTCGCCCGCCTCGCCGAAGCCGTCAGCGATCAGGTCGTCCGCCGCGGCAATCACCTTGAACTGCTCTCCGACACTGACGGGCTGATCGACCGGGTCGTCGAAGACATTGACCGGGCCGAGCACCACTGCCATGTGCTGGTCTACATCTACCTCACCGATCGAAGCGGCCGGCGGGTGGGCGAAGCGCTGTCCAATGCTGCGAGGCGCGGCGTCAAGTGCCGGGTGCTGGTCGACGCGGTCGGATCCCGCCAGTTTCTTGACTCCGATCTTCGCCGGAAGATGGAACTGGCAGGCGTGCAGGTTGTCGCGGCATTGCCCGCCAATCCGCTGCGCATGATCTTTGAGCGGATTGATCTGCGCAACCACCGCAAGATCGTCGTGATCGACGGGCTCACCGGCTATATGGGTTCGCACAACATCGCCGACGCCGAGTTCGCCCCGAAGAAACGCTTTGCGCCGTGGGTCGACGTGATGGCCCGGATCGAGGGGCCGGCCGTGCGCGACCTGCAACTGCTCTTCGTCGAGGACTGGTACCTCGACACCGACGAACTGCTCGAAAATGTGCTCAACATTCTCCCGCCGATTCACGATCACGGCGTGCCGGTGCAGATCATGGGTACCGGACCGAACGCGTACAACGAGGCGATGCACCAGCTTGTGCAGACGGCAATTCACCTCGCCCGCGAGGAGTTGATTCTGACCACGCCGTACTTCGTTCCCGACGCGGCGACGATGGTCGCGCTGTGCACGACGGCCCGGCGGGGGGTGCAGGTGCAGCTTGTCGTGCCGGCACGGAACGATTCGCCGCTTGTCGGAGCCGCCAGCCGAAGTTACTACCAGCCGCTGCTCGAAGCCGGCGTCGAGATTCACGAGTATCAGAAGGGCTTGCTGCACGCCAAGACGCTGACGATCGACCGGTCGCTCGGCCTGCTCAGCACGGCGAACCTGGATCGGCGGAGTTTCGAATTGAACTTCGAGGTGAGCATGGTCGTCTACGACTCGGACTTCGCCAGCCACCTGCGATTCATTCAGAAGTCGTACCTGACCGATTCGCGCCGACTCCGCCGCCAGCAGTGGCAGCAGCGGTCGGTTGCCATCCGCCTCGTTC
>SLJD01000322.1 GCA_007135295.1 Phycisphaerales bacterium | reverse complement strand
GCATCAGCCGCGACGGCGATGGGGATGACGCTGCACGCCGCGGCCGGCGAATCGTGCGAGCCGTTCTGGGATGTCGCCATGGGCAACCCCGGCTTCGATGACATGGTTCACGCCATCGCCACGTTCGACGACGGCACCGGCGAGACGATCTACGTCGGCGGCGAATTCGAAACGGCCGGCGGCGTCGAGGTCAACGGCATCGCGCGGTGGAACGGCGAGCAGTGGGAAGACGTCGGCGGCGGACTCGCCGGCGACCCCGGCTTCCTGCTCGACGGACCGGCCGTCTTCTCGTTCGCGGTCCACGATGACGGCACCGGCGAAGCGCTCTACGTCGGCGGGGCATTCGAAGAAGCAGGCGGCGTGCCGGCCAACAACATCGCCCGGTGGGATGGCGAGAACTGGTCAGCTGTCGGCGAGGGCGTCAGCGAAGGGTTTCCGCACGTCGCGGTGGAAGCGCTGCTCTCGCATGATGACGGCGACGGGCCGATTCTCTATCTCGGCGGCAACTTCGAAATCGCCGGCGGCGAGGAGATCATCCGCCTCGCCACGTGGGACGGCGAAACGTACAGCGACGTCGGCGGCAGCGACTTCAGCAACTTCGTCATGGACCTCGCGTTTTTCGACGACGGAAACGGCGAGCAGTTGTACGCCGTCGGCGCGTTCTTCTCCGTCGGCGACCTCGACTCGCGGTTCATCGCCCGGTACGACGGCGAGCAATGGTCCGAGGTCGGCGAGGGCGTCAGCGGCGGCCAGGCCCATCAGCTTCAGGTCTACAACGACACGCTGTACGTCAGCGGACTGTTCAACGAAGCCGGCGATGAACTGCCCGCCAACCGGATCGCCGCGTGGGACGGCGAGTGGTCCACGCTCGGCGGCGGCGTCGGGCCGACGTTTCAGAGCGACGTCCGGTCACTGCATGTGTTCGACGACGGCGAGGGAGAACTGCTCTACGCAGGTGGCCTGTTCGATTCGGCCGGATCTCTTGGCGGTCTGAGCGGCCTCGCGGCGTGGGATGGCGAGCAGTGGCTCGCGCCGATCCCTCACGGCGCCGATGATCGCATCCGCGCCCTGCACACCGCATCCGGCGAACAGTCCGGCGAACAGGGCGACGCCCTGCTCATCGGCGGCGAGTTTGAAACAGCAGGCGGCGAGCCGGCCGACCGCTTCGCCCTCTGGCAGGGCTGCGCCACCGATGCAGCCATCCCCGGCGATCTGACCGGCGACGGTGCCGTCGGCGGGGCCGACCTTGGCATCCTGCTCAGCGAATGGGGCGAGTGTGCTGACCCCGATGATTGCCCGGCGGACCTCAATGGCGACGGCACGGTTGGCGGCGCCGATCTCGGCATCCTGCTGAGCAA
Organism: Phycisphaerales bacterium; assembly: GCA_007135295.1. Lineage (GTDB taxonomy): Bacteria > Planctomycetota > Phycisphaerae > Phycisphaerales > SM1A02 > SLJD01. The sequence continues at coordinate 4,076 of SLJD01000322.1, read as the reverse complement.
CTGGACCAGTTGAGCGGTTCCCCGACGCTGCCGTCACATCACACACGCGCCCACCAGCGAGCCGGGGCGTCCCCGCCCCCGGCGACGCACGGTGCACGCGGTGCGGATGTCGGCGCATTCTCCCCGTCCCGCACCACGCGTCGCCGGCCGTGGACTGAATTCAAATGCACGCGGCGTCAGTCGATGACGGAGATCTCGACACCGGTGATGAACATCGCGTCGATGGTGTTGAGCAGTTGCGCAAGCACGAGGTTGATTACGATGATCGCCAGGAAGCTCGCCACGAACGCTTCCGTCGCGGCCCGGCCGACCCCCTCTGCGCCGGCGCGGCAGTGGAAGCCTTTGTAGCAGGCGATGATCCCGATGCTTGCGCCGAAGAACACGCTCTTGATCAGGCCCGAGATCGGATCCCACCAGTGCACGAACTGCGTCGTGAAGTCCCAGTAATCCACCGCCGGCACGCCATAGAATACGACCGTCACGAGCCACCCCCCGCCCACGCCGAGCAGATTCGAATAGATCGTCAGGATCGGCGTCATGATCAGACACGCCAGGAACCGCGGCACGACGAGGTACGGCACCGGGTCCGCAGCCATCGCGCGCAGCGCGTCCAGTTGCTCGGTCACGCGCATCGTTCCCAGTTCCGCGGCCAGGGCGCACCCGACGCGGCCGGCGACCATGACCGCGGCGAGCACCGGGCCGATCTGCTTGACGACGGAGATGTTGATCACCCCGCCAAGCCGCCCTTCCTGCCCGAGCGCCTGGAACTGCGGGAAACTCTCCAGCGCGAGCACCATCCCGATGAACGCCCCCGTGATCGCCACCACCGGAATCGTCGCCACTCCGATGAGGTAGAACTGCGGGCCGAGCAGTCGCCACTTGAACCAGTACGATACGCGAAGCAGCCACCGTCCGGTCGTCCCCGCAAATCGGGCAAACCGGCCGAACTCCGCGATGATCAGCAGCGATTGCAGCCCGAAGCGCGAGATGGCGGCGGTGACAGCGTTCATGGATGCTCAGGATAGCCACGCCGCCCGCTGCCGGTGGCGCTGAACGCCGGATCAGCCGGCACCAGACGACACCGAGCCGGGCGCTTGCCCGGCTCGGTCGCCAATCCTCGGGAATGTGCTGTGCCCAATGCGACAGGCGAAATAGTCGTTCCTTCCCGCGGCGATGGACCACGGACCACGGTACGGCCGGTGACGGCCGATCACTTCTGCGGAATGTCGTCCTGCCGACGCGGCTCGGGATCGGCCTGGCGCTGCGACTGACCGGCCTGCGTGCCCGATTGATCCCGCCGCGGCGCGGATTCGACCGGCGCCGGCGAATCGGTCATCGGCACGAGGTAGATCTCCACGCGGCGATTCTCTTCCGTGCCGCCGGGCTGGTTGGGGACGATCGGCCGGTGCTCGCCGAAGCCCGCGACCATCACGCGGTTCGGCCTGACGCCCTCGCCGGTGAGCACATCACGGACGGAGATCGCGCGGTGCGCCGAAAGGTACACGTTGTTCGGATGCCGCTCGAGCGTCTCCGGCCGGGAGACCGGCACATCGTCGGTGTGGCCGATGACATGCACTTCAAGCTCAGCCGCATCGCCGCCCTGGAGCACTTCTGCCAGCCTTCGCAGCGACTGCCGCGCTTCATCGGTCAGGTCCACCGAGCCGAGATCGAACGTAAAGTCGCTCGCGAAGCGGAGCATCCCCCGCTCCGGATCGAACGTGATCAGGTCGGGGTACTGCTCGGCGAGTTCATCGAGCGCGAACTCGACGTCCTCGGGCAGCGGGCCGAGTTCAAGATCATCCAGCCGGCCCATCAGCGAGTCGTAATCGCCGGCCAGCCGCTGCAGTTCACGGTCGAGGCGGTTGCGCTCGGTCTCGTACCGGTTTCGATCCTCGATCGCGCTGCTGAGTTGCTGGCGGACGGTTTCAAGATTGCTGCGGGCCGAGTCGCGCTCTTCCTCGACGCTGACCAGTTGTTCCTTGAGCGACCGGTTGGCCATCACCACCTGGTCGTATTGATCCTGGGGCACGCAGCCGGCGGTGATGCCCACAAGGGACAGGCCGATCAGTCCGCATGCTCCTGATTTGAATCGCATCATGGGTCCTCGCATTTCGCTGAGCGTTGGCACGGGCTTTGGCTCGTCATTCCGACGGTTCGGATGGTACGCTGACGAGTTATCACACCTCAATGGTGCGTAGTGTACTCGCCTGTGTTGATTCTGGTAAATCGGGCAGATCATGGAAAATGCTCCAACGGATGCGGCCGATAACCGCCCCGCCCCCACCGGGCGCGAAATCGTTCTCATCGCCGGGGCCATTTGCGACGCAGCCGGCCGGTCCTTCCGGCCGGGCGCCATCCGGCTCCGTGATGGCCGCATCCTCGACGTCGGCGACCCATCGGCGGTCACCCCGTCGCCCGAAGCAACCGTCATCCGCCGTTCTGGCGCCGTGCTCCTGCCCGCGCTCGTCAATGCGCACAGCCACCTCGACCTCACCCACATCGGCCCGCGGCCGTACACCGGGCGGTTCACCGACTGGGTCGGGATGATCCGCGCCGAGAGGGCCGTCACCGACGACGGCATCGACCGAGCCGTCCGGCGGGGCATCGAACTCGCCCTCGCCGGCGGGACGGGAATCATCGGCGACATCGCCGGCATCAACAGTCTCCAGCCGTGGCGGACGCTTCGCGACAGCCCGCTCGCCGGCGTGAGTTTCATCGAGCACTTCGGCCTCGGCCCCCGACAGGCCCGCGCGATTGAGCAGATGCAGCAGCTTGATCGAGATCAGCTCCGCTCGAAAAACAACGTCACGCTCGGACTCCAGCCGCACGCCCCGTACTCATGCGGCCCGGACGTCTTCGCCGCCGCCGCCCGCGTCGGCCGCCCCCTGGCCACACACATCGCCGAGACGCCCGAAGAACTGGCCTACTGCCGCGACGGCCGGGGCCCGATCGTCGACATGCTCCGCGCCATCGGCGTGTGGGACGAGTCGATCGAACCGCTCGGCGGCCACCCGCTCGATGCGCTCAGCGATTCGCTCCACGCCACCCCGTGGCTGATCGCGCACCTGAATTACATCGAAGACCGGCATATCGAAGTGCTCGCCCGCCTGCCCGGCTCGGTCGCGTACTGCCCGCGGGCGAGCGAGTACTTCGGCCATCCGGTCGATGACCAGCCGCCGCACGCGTACCGGGCGATGCTCGACGCCGGCGTGAACGTCTGCCTCGGCACCGACGGTCTGGTCTGCCTCGACACGCCCGACCGCATCAGCGTGCTCGACGAGATGCGGCGGCTGCACCGGCGGGACGGGACCGACCCCGACCGACTTCTCGCGATGGCGACGACGAACGGCGCCCGCGCCCTGGGCTTGGACCCGGATCTCGTCACGTTCGCGCCCGGCGACGTCGCGGGCATCATCGCCGTCCCGTTTGACCCGGGGGATCCCGCGGACCCCCTGACGCAGGTTCTCCGCCGCACCGATCCGCCCGCATGGGCCTCCCCCGCAGGAGCCGGGGAACTGATGACCGCGGATTCCTGAAATTTTCCACAACTGGCCTCCACTGTCTGCCCCCCACCGTCTGCCCCCCATTGTCTGGCCCCGGCCGTCAGGCCCCCCGCCTTTGAATCAGTCAGACCCGTTTGCCGCGGCGTTTTATCGATCGCGCTGGTTGAACACCCCCCACCCGGCCGACATACAATGCGGACACGGACAGGTTCATCCGCCCCGCGAGCGTCCGGCCCGCCAGCGACTGGCCCGGGCGACTGGCGGAGCTTTCGACCATTGCCCTTGGCATTCCGGCCGTTCCGGAAGCGGAGGGGCCGCCGCCGGACACGCCGACGTGTCGGGCGAGAGAACGCAATTTCCACCGCCGCATCTGCCCGTCGGCGATGCGATACGGATCGAAGGAGTACGATCGGCATGGCAGTCACCGTCACCGACACCGCAGCACGCGAGATCGCCACCATCATCAAGCAGCAGGAACTCGACCCGGAGAACATCCGCCTGCGGGTCGGCGTCAAGGGCGGGGGATGCTCCGGCTTCAGTTACCTGCTCGACCTCACCGAGAGCGAGCGCGAG
>SLJD01000010.1 GCA_007135295.1 Phycisphaerales bacterium | reverse complement strand
GTCCGCCCCGATCGCCTGCATCAGAAAGCCCAGCGCGAAGTTCGTGTCGACCGCGGTGTAGCCCTGATCAAGGTAATCATCGTCATGGACCGAGCGACGGGCGATGTCAAGGGTCGACTTCTCCTCGCCGAAGTCGGTCAGCCGGAAGATGCCGTTGGCGGCGGCGGCGCGGGCGTTCTCCCAGTCGCCGAGCGTGGCGTAGAACGCGGCGACCCAGTAGTACGTCAGCGCCTGCTCGAACGGTTCACCCTTCCAGATGCGGACGCCTTCGTGCGTGAAGACGGCGGCTGCAGTGCGATCTTCGTTCAAACCGGCAGTGCTCAGCCAGTCGAATGAGCGGCCGAGTGCGCGTTCGGCTTCCGTGTTCTCTCCGTCAGCAAGGGCGGCCAGGCCGAGCCGGACGTTGTTGAGCACGACCTGCTCGTCGACCCGCGTCTCGGCATCGGCGCGAAGTCTTTCGCGGGCGTCGGTGAAGCGGTAGTCGTAATACGCCCGAACCGCCGGCATGTTGCGCGGCGCGGCCTGACAACCGGCAGCGACGGTTGCTGCGACGATCGTGATCGTGAAAAGGATGGTTCTCAACGTCGCCGGCATAGTCAGCTTCATGGATGATGACGGACACTATCTCAGCGGGGATGTCGTCGGGCACACGCCGCGCCGGATACCTGCCGGCCGCGGTCGATTCCATCGGCCGGTGCGTTCCCGCAACGGCCGGTCAGTCCCACGTCCGGCCGCGGACGGCCCGCTTGACTTCAAATGCGTCTTCCCAGATGACCCGGCCCGTGTCCAGGTCGATCAGTTCATAGGAGCAGTGATACGTGTCGGTCCGGCCGGCTGCCCCGGTGGTGGTCAAAGCGTGAAACGTGCCCGTGAGCCGGTGTGTCGGTTCGAGCCGAAGTTCCGGCGGTTGTTCATAGTCAGTGCGTTCAGCGATCGTGCTCCAGTGTTCGGCGGGATAGACCCAGACGATGTTGCGCTGCGTGCCGACGTCGGACTGGGCGAGCAGGCCGCGCATGCGCTCGACGTACAGCCATTTTTCCGAATCGCGGATGATCTGGTTCGTGTGGTTGGCGATGCGATGAATCGAGATCACCCAGCGTTCGTCGGATGCGTCCCGCTCCGAGACCGGATTCGTCGATGCGAACGATTCCGCCATCCGGTCGGTCATCTCCACAAGGTCCACGCTGCGGAGAAACGTGGTGGGCGGGGCAGCCGGAACGGCCGCGCACGACGCGAGCGGGCCGGCCAGAGCCGCGAGCACCACGATGACCATCGCCCGCAGGCCGGACACGCCGCCCATCAGTGGAATTTCACCTCATAGAAGTTCTCCCAGACGATCGCCCCGGAGCCGACATCCGGCCCGCTGGCGGCGTCGCGCAACTGCACCATCTGAAAACTGACGAGGAAGTAGTTCGTCCCGCCGGACGGCAGGTCGGAGACGGTCGCGGTCAGCAGATAATCCGCCCGAGAGGCGTAATCCCGCGCCCGGGCTTCCGGATCGCGGCCGGCGTATTCCTCCTGCCGCGCATCTTCGATGAACCGACGCTCGCGGACGAACTCGAGTCCTTCGCGTGCCCCGGACGCGTTGAGCGAACTCCGCAGCCGCTGCAGGAACACCTGCCAGTTCTGCTGCGGCTGGGACGTCTTGTTCTCAATGTTGCCGACCACGATCACCGGCGGGTTGTCCGGGTTCGTGATGTCCAGCCGCGAGGCGATGTCCTGGGCCATCTGATCGGTCGACTCGGTGAGGTCCTGGCTGCGCAGCGACCGGACGCCGAGTTCAGCCGGCGAATCGCTCGACGGATCAATCCGGTAGCCGGACTGGCCGACATTCTGCGGCGGCCCGCATCCGGCGGCTAGGGCAAGGAGTGCGCTCGCAAGGAGAGTTCCGGAAAGTGCTTTGAATTTCACCAGCGATCCCTTTCGTTCGTCGGTGGCTCGTTGGCCGTCAATGGACCAACACGTTGATCGGCATATTCGCCGGTCCATTCAATTCAACCTCAGGCGGAGGCGGGTGTTCGGGCTCCGGGGGCAGGGGGCTGCCCACCACATGCAGGAGACACGATGAACCCCGTCATGTTCCCGCGTCGTATGGTATTCACCCGATGGGGGCCGCGTTCGTGCCGCCGATGGGAAGTCGACGCTTGGGCCCGCGATTGGTCGCCGAGGCGGGCTGTGGCGGGGCCGGCACCGAACAGCCGGGGCCGGGAAGTCCGGGAAGTGTGAGCAAGGGCGGCACGATGAATGCTGATGTGAAGCAGGTTTCGCTACGACCGTTCGATCCAGCGACGGACCGCCAGCGGCTGGAATTGTGGCTCCGCCGGCCGCACGTTGCCCGGTGGTGGGGGGACGGGCGGACCGCGCTGAACGAAGCCATGCAGCGTGACCCCGCCTTCCAAGCCGTCATCATGGCTGAGGACATTCCAGTTGGCTTTCTCTGCTGGCAACGGCCCAGTCCTGGTGAACTCCGGGAAGCGGGCCTGACCGACCTGCCCGATGGCGTGATGGACATCGACATTCTCATTGGTGAACAGGAGTGGGTCGGCCGGGGGATCGGCCCCCGCGCACTGCAGGTGCTTGCTGACCGTCTGCGCGGCGATCCGCAACTGGTGTACGCCGGGTTGGCGACGTCCGTGTCCAACGGTCGCGCGATCCGCGCGTATGAGAAGGCGGGCTTTGAATTGTTCCGTGAGTTCGACGATCCGCAGTCCGGGCCATGCCGGTACATACTGATGCCGCTTCGCGAGTCAGAATGCTGATGGGCCGGCAAGCCGCGGTGATACACTGGCGGCATGCGTGACGAGCAACGGCGATCGCCGGTTCGGCCGCCACTCAATGAAGCGGAGCAGCGACTTCGCGATCGGCTCCGTCAGCATGTGGAGGCGCTTGCCACCGCGATCGGGCCGCGGCACATGCACGCGCCGGGAACGATGGACGCGGCGGCTTCGTACATTGAACGTGAGTTGACGCAGGTGGCAGGGGAACGGGTGACCCGCCACTGCTTTCGAGTCGAGAATGACACAGCAGACAATCTGATCATGGAACGGCGAGGCACGTCGCGGCCGGACCGCGTGATGATTGTCGGCGCGCATTACGACACCGTGCCCGACACTCCGGGAGCGGATGACAATGCCTCGGCCGTCGCGATGCTGATCGAGATCGCCCGGCTCCTCATCTCCCGCCCGCCGCGCCGAACCCTTCGGTTCGTGGCGTTCGCCAACGAGGAAGCGCCGCATCACAACATGGGAACCATGGGCAGCGATCATTACGTTCGCCTTTGCGTCGCGGACGAAAGCGTTCGGATCGTCGGCATGATCAGCCTTGAAATGGTCGGCTACTTTCGAACCGAGCCGGGCAGCCAGCGGATTCCGCCGTCGATGCCTCGGGTCATGCGACACGTGCTGCCGAAGCGAGGTGACTTTCTCGCCGCGGTGGCGAACCCGGGATCGATGCGATTGCTGTATACGTTCTGGCGAGGTGTGCGGCGGGCGCGGCGGCGGGTCATGTTTCTGCCGATCGCGCTGCCCGAGCGAATCCGCGAAATCACGCTCTCCGATCACCGGGCGTTCTGGGATGCCGGCGTCTCCGCGCTGATGGTCACGGACACAAGTTTTCTGCGCAATCCGCACTACCACGAACCGACCGACACGCCGGCGACGCTCGATTTCGACCGGATGGCGCGGGCGACCGTCGGCGTCGCGAACGGGATCGCCGCATGCGCCGGCATACGCGCCCGGATCAGAACCTGACCAGCCGGCCCTCAGGCGGGGATTCAGTTCGTGTCATCGGGTCCGGGCTGCTCATTGTCCGGGGCTTCAGGTTCGCGATCCGGCACGACGGGGTTCGGGTACCCGCCGAGTTGCCGATGTACATAGTCCGGCGCACGCACGACCAGGTGGTCGCGATGAATGCGCGCGTGCGCCACATTGCCGCCGTGGTGCTCCCACAGCGTCGGCTCAATCGTGCTGCGAATGAGCGTCAGCAGGTCCTCTTCAGCATGCCGGCGGTCGCGGGGCATGGCATCGCGCGGATCGGTGGGGCGGCGGGGCGGCGTCGCCTGGGGTCGCTGCGGCGCGTGCGGAATCGAATGCACTGCACGTGTGCGCGGGCGATGCACGCCGACCGGCCAGACGATGCGGCCGTCATCGCTGATCATCGTTCGGGGGTCATACAGGTCGTACGGCGTGCCGAAGCCGGAGAACCCGACTGCCGGCGCGTCCGAACCCGTGTCCCGATAATCGAGCAGTCGGGCCATGCCGAGCAGATCGGAGACGTCATAGGTCCGCACTTCGATCGCCGAGCCGCGGTTCAGTCGGGACTTCGGCCCGACTTCCATGAAACCGGCGTCGCGGATCTGCCAGGTGACGTCCTCGTGCTCTTCGCATTGCAGCAGAATCATTTTGAGGATGGTCAGTGCGGGCAGGTTCTCCGCGTGCAACGTGATGCCGTGCTCGGGATCAATGCCGGGGGAGACGGTGTTGCCCTCCTCATCCTGCCGGGCGTACAGCGGGATCATGTTCAAATCCAGCGCATCCCTGAACTGCCGCAGCGCGTCCCGGGCGGGGACATCATCAAAGCTGACGGTCAGATTGGTGTAGAGCAGGACGCCGGCGATGCGGGCCCGGTACTCATCGGGGGACGGTGAGGCCTGGCCCGGCGTACCGACGCCTTCAACCGTGATGCCGCCGGACGACGGTTCATCAGCCATCACCTGCGCGGTGCTCAAGCAGCCTGCGGCAGCGACAACGAGCATGGCGAGAACGGTGCAGGGCCCCTGTCTCATACTTCGTTCCTTCCACCATCCGGGGCGGGATCCCACGGGCTTTCACGTCAGCCGGCGCTTGCGCTTCGTACCCATGGGAACCGCCGAGTGCATGGTCTTGGTGCATGTTCATGATACGCGACCACAATGAAGGCCCGGTCCGGGAAGCCCCGGCCTGGCGGCTGGTCTTCCGAATATCGTTGCCTTGAAGTCGTTGCCGCAAGGCAGGGGCAAGCTGTGCGTCGCCCCGCCGGGCCAGGCTGGACCGGCTGGCTGGGTCGCCGCCTCAAAACGAACCACGGTCGCAGTTGACATGGAAGCATGTCCCCTGCGACCGTGGCAGAACGACCGGTTGCGGCCGTTTTATTGATTGTCAGGTCCAACCCGTTGCAAAGCGAAGGCTGCTCGGGCTAAGCCCCGATCCTTGCTCAGTCGTTGCTGGACGACGGCTGATTCATGTCAGCGTAGACCTCGGGATCGATCACCTGGTAGGTCCCGTTACGGATCTGGGCGTAGCCGACGTTTCCATCGTACTGGACGAAGCGAAGGAAGTCGCCATCATCGCCACGCACCTGACCGCCGGGAGGGGTCGGAGCCGGGTATCCGCCGAGCTGCCGATGGATGTAGTCGGGGGCACGGATGATGAGTGTACCTTCGTAGTAGCGGATCGACGCGTGCT
>SLJD01000215.1 GCA_007135295.1 Phycisphaerales bacterium | reverse complement strand
GGGCGAGTTCCGTGCTGTCGTACGCGTGGATGAGGTAATGAAACAGCCCGGGATGCTCGGGGTTCTTCTCGAAGTACTCTTCAAGCAGCGCCCCGGCGCGGCGTTCCCGCTCGTAGTCATGCTCGCGCGCCGGGGAGAACTGCGTCATGGCGTAGCAGACCTCGGCGAGGGCGTAGAACGCGGCGGCGTCGACGTCATCGGGGTTCGCTTCGTGCAGGTCGCGCTGCGCCGTCTTCCACGCCTTGATGCGCGCTTCGTGGTCGGCGGCGCGGTCGCCGTCGGGGACGTCCGGGTCGGTGAAGAACGCGTCGATCGCGGCGAGGTAGGCCTGCTCGCGCTCGGTCGGCGCGCCGATCTCCATGGCGCGGCGAACGGCGCGTTGGCCGCGTTCGAGCCCTTCTTCCGTCGCCGGATGCCAGAGCGGCTGGAAGCTCGTCATCGCCACGCCCCAGTGCGCCATGGCGCACTCGGGGTCGATCGTCGCGGCCGCTTCGAAGTACGGCCGGGCCTGCTCGTACATCATGTGGTGGAGGTGGGCGAGGCCCTTTTCGATCAGGTCCCCGGCCTGATCGCTGCAGGAGACGGGGAAGTTCACCACGCCGTGCCGACGCCGGTGCTCGTCGTGGGCGTCGGGGTGGCAGTAGCACGACGCGACGGGCTCGACATCGGCCCGCGCCCACGCGAGATCGAGCTTCGGTTCGAGAAAGTCCGCTTCATCCATGCGCCCCTGCTCGCGGAGCGACTGCTGCAGGCCGAGCAGCGCCCAGCCGTTGTCCGGGTGTCGCTCCAGATCGCGCCGGTAGACCTGCTCAGCTTCTTCGACTTCACCTTCGGCCAGCAGCAGCGCGCCGAGCGCATGGCGCGACGGATGCGGCCAGGCCGGCGGCTCGGCGTAGACAAGGGCGTCCTCCAATTCGACCGCTCGGCGCAGCGCATCAAACGCTTCGTCCATCCGGCCGTCGTGGTAGGCCATCTCTCCCTTGACCATATAGCGGCCGACCTTGACGACCTCGCGCGCCGGGTTGAAGCTGACTTCCCAGTGCTCGGGAATCCGCGCCGCTTCCTTCTCGAATTCTTCGAGCTCCTCGCTCGCTTCCGGCAACCGGCCGAGGTTGGCCAGCGCCAGCGCTCGCGCGTACCGCCAGTGCGTGCGGCTGACGTGGCGGTACTCGTCGGGCTCGGGGACTTCGAGAATCCGCTCCCACTCGCCGAATCGGATCAGCACGTGCAGGGTCATCGGCATGAAGCCGTCGGCGACGAACGCGTACTCGCGCAGAAATTCCTCGGGCATGTCGCGCTCGACGCCGCGGGCGGCCTCGATCGCGGTCTGGAACCGGCCTTCCATCATCGCTGACCATGCCAGGAAGTGCATGTTGTGCAGGTGGTAGATGTTGTAGAAGTCCGGCTCGGGCGCGACCTCGAAGTACGCGCGGTCGACTTCAATCGCCTGTTCGTTGGCGTCAGACGCCTTCGCCCACTGGCCGAGTCGCGCGTAGATGTGCGAGGGCATGTGCACGAGGTGGCCGGCGCCGGGGACGAGATCGGGCAGCCGCTCGGCGGAGGCCAGCGCCCGCTCCGGCTCGGGAGACGCTTCCACAGCGTGGATGTAGAAGTGGTTGGCCCCCGGATGGTCCTGGTCGATCTCGAGGACGCGTTCGAGCGCAGCGACGATTTCTTCCGTGCGGCCCTTCGGCTCGCCGTCACGCGTCCAGAGGTCCCACGGCTGAAGATTCATCAGCGATTCAGCGTAGATGGCGCCGACATCGGGGTCGTTGGGAAAGTTGCGCCAGACGCGCTGCATGGCATCGGCGTGCGCTTCATCGAGGTGTGTGCGGTCATCCGGCGCCGGCCATTCGTATCGCGCCGCGACGGCTTCAATCAGCGCCCGTTCGACCGGCGCTGCGTGCTCGCGGCGCTGCAGGGCGTTCTGCGCCGCCTCATGGGCCGCCCGCGACTGCTGCTCGGTCATCTCGGGGTTGTTGATGTGCGGGCCGCGGGCGTAGGCGATGCCCCACCACGCCATCGGAAAGTCCGGGTCGTGCGTCAGCGCCTGTTCGAATGACCGGATCGCTTCGTCATGATTGAAGCCGTAGAGCATCTGAATGCCCTGGTCGAACCAGCGCTGTGCTTCAGAGGAGTCGGTCGTGACCTCGCGATGAAAGTTGTCAAAGCCCTCGTACAGCCGGGCGTCCGACGTGTGGTGCTCTGCGTCGCCTCGTTCGGCGAGCCGGGTTTGATGGTCGGCCTCGTCGAGCGTGGCGCAGCCGATCGTCAGCAACGCGGCGCACGATGCCGCGCTGGCAAAGAGATTTGCGTACCGGTTCATTGTGATGCTCCTCCCACTGAGTGGCTCAGCCGTTTGCGGCACCGTGGTGATGCGTTGAAACGCTCAATCATCCGGGGCGTGTGCCGAACGCGATGTCTGGCATCCGGAAGACTACGCCCGTCCGTGTGCAGCAGTCAATCGGCAGGCCGAGGCGGCGGTCGCCCGGTCCTGTCGGACGCGGCTCATTCCTTGAGGGGCACTCGGGGCGCGTGGCCGACCTTCGGCCGGGCCGCCGGCCAGACACCTGGCCGGGCCTTCGGCCAGACCTTCGGGAAAGTTGTCGAATTTCCCCCTGGTGGTTTGGACATGGCCGGCCGGCCGCGTATGATTCACATCTGGCACCGGATCGGGGCCATTTCGGGGAGTTGTGGCTCGGCCCGTCGCCAGCGCCGAGGTGCGGCTCGTCGCCGATCTATTGCTTGGGCCGGGGATTTGGGGGCCGTGGGCTCGGCTCGGTCCTGACGACTTTGACGGGAACCTGTACGGGTATGATCGCGCTGAATCGCAAGACTGATTATGCGCTGGTGGCGTTGACGACGCTGGCGGCGGCGTCCCCTGAAGGGATGAGCGCGCGTGAACTGTCCGAGCGCACCCGTCTGCCGCTGCCCGCGCTGCGCAACATCCTCAAGCAACTCGGTTATCATGGGCTGCTTGTCTCGGACCGGGGGGTTCGCGGGGGGTACCGCCTGTCCCGCGACGCCGGGGCCATCACGATCGCGATGGTCGTCGAGGCGATCGAGGGGCCGGTCCGGTTCGCGCCGTGCTGTCCGGCATCGGTGACGGGCGGCGATCCGTGCGGCTGCCCGCTGGAAGGCTCGTGCCAGATCAAAGGGGCCGTGCGGCATCTGCACGGGCGGATCCTCGACTTTCTGCGCGAGGTGACGATCAGCGACCTGCGCGATCAGACGCGGCGGGCTGACGCTGAGCACGAACGTGTTGTTTTCGACGGCCCGGCGGTGGCGTCCGCCGGCCGGTCTTCTCTGGAGTAGTTTTCGCAATGTCCTCAGCACAGACACCTTCACCCACTCCCACCAAGCCGGAAGCGCCGTCCCAGGACGAGATGCTTGAGGTCTGGGAAAGCGAGCAGTACAAGTACGGGTTCGTCACCGACATCGAATCCGAAACGCTGCCCCCCGGCCTGAACGAAGACGTCATCCGGCACATCTCGTCGAAAAAGGGCGAGCCCGAATGGATGACCGAATGGCGCCTCAAGGCGTATCGCCACTGGCTGACCATGGAGCATCCGGGATGGCAGAACGTGAACTTCCCGCCGGTCGACTTCCAGGCGATCTCGTACTTCTCCAAGCCGAAGAACTTCGAGCGGCCCGAGAGTCTCGACGAGGTCGACCCCAAACTTCTGGAAACGTATGAGAAGCTCGGCATCCCGCTGGAGGAGCAGAAGCGGCTGGCGGGCGTCGCGGTCGACGCCGTGTTCGACTCCGTCTCCGTCGCGACGACGTTCAAGGAAGAGCTTGAAAAAGCCGGCGTGATTTTCTGCTCGATCTCCGAAGCGATTCAGGAATATCCCGAGCTTGTGCAGAAATACCTCGGTTCCGTCGTGCCGCACAACGACAACTTCTTCGCGGCGCTAAACTCGGCGGTGTTCACCGACGGCTCGTTCGTCTACGTGCCCGAGGGCGTGACGTGCCCGATGGAGCTGAGCACCTATTTCCGCATCAACGAAGCGTCGACCGGCCAGTTCGAGCGGACGCTGATCGTCGCCGAGGAGCGATCGTCCGTCAGTTACCTCGAGGGCTGCACCGCCCCGCAGCGCGACGAGAACCAGTTGCACGCGGCGGTCGTGGAGCTTGTCGCGCTCGATGACGCGACGATCAAGTACTCGACGATCCAGAACTGGTATCCCGGCGACGAGGACGGCAAGGGCGGGATCTACAACTTCGTCACGAAGCGCGGCAAATGCCAGGGCGAGAACTCGTTCATCTCGTGGACGCAGGTCGAGACCGGCTCGTCGATCACCTGGAAGTACCCGAGCTGCGTGCTGCTCGGCGACAACTCGCGCGGCGAGTTCTATTCCGTCGCCCTGACCAAGGGCCATCAGCAGGCCGACACCGGCACGAAGATGATCCACATCGGCAAGAACACCCGGTCAAACATCGTCTCCAAGGGAATCTCCGCCCAGAAGGGCCAGAACACCTACCGGGGTCTGGTCAAGGTCAACCGCGGCGCGGACAACGCCCGGAACTACACGCAGTGCGACTCGCTGCTCATCGGCGACCGCTGCGGGGCGCACACGTTCCCGTACATCGAAGGCGGCAACCCGACCGCCCACGTCGAGCACGAAGCGACGACGTCCAAGGTCGGCGAGGACCAGATCTTCTACCTCCAGCAGCGCGGCCTGACGGAAGAAGAGGCCGTCGCCATGATCGTCAACGGCTTCTGCCGCGAGGTCTTCCGCGAGCTGCCCATGGAGTTCGCCGTCGAGGCGACCAAGCTGCTCAGTCTCTCGCTTGAGGGCAGCGTCGGCTGATCGCCCGAGTGCCCGGACGTCTCTGACGTCTTCCCCGTTCAATCATTATCTGTCAGCAACCTCGAACGCAGACAAAGAATCCCAACCATGTCGACACCACTGCTTGAAATCAAAGACCTGCACGCAGAAACCGACGGCCATCAGATCCTCCGCGGCGTGGACCTGACCATCAACGCCGGCGAAGTCCACTCCATCATGGGCCCCAACGGCTCGGGCAAGAGCACCCTCGCCCGCATTCTCGCCGGCCGCGAGGAGTACGAGGTCACCCAGGGAACCATCCGCTACAAGGGCGAGGACCTGCTCGAGGTCGACCCCGACGAGCGCGCCCGCGACGGCATCTTCATGGCCTTCCAGTACCCCGTTGAGATTCCCGGCGTGAGCAACACGCAGTTCCTCAAGACCGCCGTCAACGCCCACCGCCGGCACCGCGGCGAGGAAGAGCTCGACACCGCCGCGTTCCTCCAGGTCGTCCGCGAGAAGGCCCCGCTGGTCGACATGGACCAGAAGCTCCTGCGCCGGTCGGTCAACGAGGACTTCTCCGGCGGCGAGAAGAAGCGCTACGAGATCCTGCAGATGGCGCTGCTCGACCCGGCGCTCGCCGTCCTTGACGAGACCGACTCGGGCCTGGACATCGACGCCCTGCGCATCGTCTCGGACG
>SLJD01000320.1 GCA_007135295.1 Phycisphaerales bacterium | reverse complement strand
GACCGTCCCCCCCACGACGAGCGCCGCCGCAATGATCAGCAGGTTCTTGATAATGTACTGCCCTTCGATCGTCAGGCCGAACGGCGGCTGAGTGAAGGCGACGTCTGGCAGCAGGACAAGCGGCAGGAACGTCCCGCCCATCTGCAGGAAGAGCAGCAGAATCGCCAGCCGGATCAGCGGCCGGATGAGCAGGCACACGCCGATGAGCACTTCCCAGATGCCGAGAATCACCACGAACGCCGCCGGGCTGATCACCGGCATCCAGGCGACGGTGGCCTTGACCATGTCCTCAGCCGGGCTGAGCCCGATCGGCTTGAGCGCGCCGAACCAGATGAAGATGATCCCCAGCGCCCAGCGCAGCAGCACGTGACCGTAGCGCTGCATCCAGCCGGCGATGGTGCGGTCGATGCGATCAAGGTGGCGGGACCATGGCATGCGGAACCTACCTGACATCAGCGGCCTCCCGGGCATCGTGACCTCTGCCCTGCCCGAGCCGGCCCCGCCCGATCGCACGCTTTGAACGCCGGACGGGTTCTGCCCATACCGCCGATCGGCTATCCGGTGGCGATCATCCGGTCAAGCGACACGCGGGCGCGGGACGCGATCTCTTCAGGAACCTTGATGACATGCCGCGTCCGCCGCAGCGCCTCGAGCGTCTGGCTCAGGGTGATCTCGTTCATGTGCGGGCAGCGGACACTGCACGTGCGCAGGATCTCGCGATCCGGCGACTGGCTGGCGATGTTGTCGCCCATGCTGCACTCGGTCAGCAGCATCAGCCGCCCTTCGTTCGTCTGATCGACGTACTTGAGCATCTGCGTCGTGCTGCCGCTGAAGTCCGACGCTTCGATCACCTCGGGCGAGCATTCCGGATGGGCGAGCACCCTCACGTCCGCAAACTGCTGCCGGGCGGCGGTGATGTCATCAACGGTGAACTGCTCATGCACCTCGCACCGGCCGGCCCAGCCGATGATCGTGCCCGGGTCGAGCGGCTCGGGCGACTCGTCCAGCGACGCCGCCCCTTCCACGCGGAACGGCAGACCGAGTTCCGCCGCCGTGTTCGCGGCGAGGTATTCATCGGGCAGAAAGATGATCTGATCGTGCCCCTGATCGCGCAGGGTGCTGATCACCGCCGCCGCGTTGCCGCTCGTGCAGCAGAAGTCCGACTCCGCCTTCACATCGGCATAGGTGTTGACGTACGTGACGATCGGCACTTCCGGGTACTTGGCGCGGAGCCGGCGAACCTGATCGGCGTTGATCGCCTCGGCGAGACTGCACCCGCCGCGCGGCGACGGCAGGAGCACAGTCCGCGACGGGTTGAGGATCTTCGCCGTCTCCGCCATGAACCGCACGCCGCAGAAGACGATGGTCTCCGCGTCGACCTCAGCGGAGATGCGGCTGAGGCCGAGACTGTCGCCGGTGTAGTCCGGCACGCTGTGGTACAGCACCGGCTCCATGTAGTTGTGGCCGAGGATCACCGCGTTGCGCTCGGCTTTGAGGCGGTTGACCTCGACGGCGATCTCCGCCTGCTGGCGCAGCTCGAAATCCGGCACGACATCAGCGAGACGTCGGCGCAGATGGGCATACATCGCGTCGACCGTCTCGGGGTACGTCAGCGGCTGCGGGGCAGATTGTGAAGCTGGTGAAGCGGCGATGGTCCGGCTCAACGGGCGGTCTCCTCGGAGGTGGCGGTGTCAATGGGATGCGATCGTAGGCCGGTTCGGGTTATCTGTCAGCCGGACGGATGCCCCTGCCCTTCGGCCGAAGCATTCGAGGGCAACACCGGCATCAGGCAGCCGATCGCGCCGTGTGCCCGCTGCGCAGAAGCGATTTCCCATCACACCGAGAAGCCGGGAATCCGGCCCCGTTTCAACCCACAGGGCTGACGCAGCGAGGCGAAGGGGGTATTATGGACATTGATATCCATTTATTTATGGCCGAATCCCGCCGAGGTCTGATCGACGGCCCGGCCGGGCTTCCCGGTCTGCATTCCGCACCGTCCACCGGAGGTCACCATGTCCGATCGTTCCTGGGCCGAGCCGTACAAGATCAAGATGGTCGAGCCGCTTCGCATGACCAGCCGCGCCGAGCGCGAGCAGGCCATCGCCGAGGCCGGCTACAACACGTTCCTGCTCAAAAGCGAGGACGTCTACATCGACCTGCTGACCGACTCCGGCACGAACGCGATGAGCGACCGGCAGTGGGCGGGGATGATGCTCGGCGACGAGGCGTACGCCGGGTCGCGCAACTTCTACCACCTCGAGCAGGTCTGCCGCGAGTACTACGGCTTCAAACACGTCGTGCCCACCCATCAGGGCCGCGGGGCCGAGCACATGCTCAGCCAGCTCTGCATCAATCCGGGCGATTCCGTTCCCGGCAACATGTATTTCACGACGACGAAGCTGCATCAGGAACTCGCCGGCGGCCGGTTCGTCGATGTCATCATCGATGAAGCGCACGATCCCGACAGCGAATATCCGTTCAAGGGCAACGTCGACCCGAACAAATTGCGCGCATTGATCGCTGAAGTCGGCGCGGAGCGCGTGGCGTACCTGTCGCTGGAGACGAACGTGAACATGGCCGGCGGCCAGCCGTGCAGTCTCGCCAACATTCGCGAGGTCTGCACGCTGTGCCACGAGCACGGCATCAAGGTGTTTCTCGACGCGACGCGCGCGATCGAGAACGCGTGGTTCATCAAGCAGCGCGAGGCGGAATATGGCGACAGATCCGTTGCCGACATCCTGCGCGAGATGTGCTCCCACGCCGACGGCGCGACCATCTCCGCGAAGAAGGACGGGCTGGTGAACATCGGCGGGCTGCTGCTGCTGAACGAAGATGAACTCGCCGAGCGCGCCCGCAACATGGTCGTCGTCTATGAAGGCCTGCATACCTACGGCGGCCTCGCCGGGCGGGACATGGAAGCGATGGCGATCGGCATCACGGAATCGGCGCAGGACGATCACATCCGCGCCCGCGTCGGGCAGGTCGAATACCTCGCCGAACGCCTGCTCGCCGCCGACATTCCGATCGTCCGGCCGACGGGCGGGCACGGCGTGTTCATCAACGCCGCGAAGTTCCTGCCGCACATCCCGCGCGAGCAGTTCCCGGCCCAGGCGCTGACGGCTGCGCTGTACGTCGACTCCGGCGTTCGGGCGATGGAGCGCGGCGCGGTCTCATCCGGCCGGGATATCGAGACCGGCGAGAACGTCTATCCATCGCTCGAACTGATCCGGCTGACCATTCCCCGGCGCGTCTACACGCAGGCGCACATGGACGTCACCGCTGAGTCGATCATCGCGCTGCACGAGAATCGCGAGCAGATCGTCGGCCTGCGGTTCACGTACGAGCCGGAGCAACTGCGATTCTTCCAGGCGCGGTTCGAGCCGGCCGAAGGAACGCGCATCTTCCGGGCCAAGGCGAAGCAGGCCGCTGGTGTATAGATGCCACCGCCGCTGATTGACGGTTGGAGTGTCGGCCGGAGATGAGCGGCCGGCCGGTTTGCGATACGCTGTAGGCCTCGGCGTCGATCTCTTGCGGCGCCGGGGTCTTTCAATATTCAGAGGGGTCAACATTCAGACGGGGCCGGGCATCATGAAGACAATCATCGAACCGTTCCGGATCAAGACCGTCGAGCCGATCCGCATGACCACGGCCGAGCAGCGCGAGTCGATCCTGCGCGACGCCGGCTTCAACCCGTTCCTGATCCACGCTGAAGACGTCCTGATCGACCTGCTGACCGACTCCGGCACCGGCGCGATGAGCAGCGAGCAGTGGGCGGGCGTGATGCGGGCGGACGAGTCCTACGCCGGCGCGTCGTCGTTCTACCGTTTCGAAGGGACGATGCGCGAACTGACCGGCTTCGATCACATCCTGCCGACGCACCAGGGCCGCGCAAGCGAGCGCATTCTGTTTGAGCTCATCGGCGGCAAGGACAAGGTCGTGCCGAACAACGGTCACTTCGACACAACGCGCGCGAACATCGAGCACAGTCTCGCCGAGGCGATCGACCTGCCGATCCCCGAAGCGCGGCATGTCTCCGACCCGCATCCGTTCAAGGGCAACATGGACGTCGAGGCCCTCGAACGGTTGATCGAGCAGACCGGCCCGAGCCGCGTGCCGGTCGTCTTCGTGACGGTGACGAACAACAGCGCCGGCGGGCAGCCGGTGAGTCTGGAAAACCTGCGCGCAGTCCGCGCGTGCTGCGACCGCCACGGCCTGCCGATGTTCCTCGACGCCTGCCGCTTTGCCGAAAACGCGTGGCTGATCCGCCAGCGCGAACCGGGCCAGCACGACCGGCCCGTGCGCGACATCGTGCGCGACATGTTCGACCTCGCCGACGGCGCGACGATCTCCGCCAAGAAAGACGGGCTGGTCAACATCGGCGGCGTGCTGCTGCTGCGCGATGAATCACTGTTCACCGGCGCGAGCAACCTGCTGATTCTCACCGAGGGCTACCTGACCTACGGCGGCCTCGCCGGCCGCGATCTCGAAGCGATGGCCCGCGGCTTTCGGGAAGTCGTGGAAGACGACTACCTCGCCTACCGCATCCGCAGCGTCGAGTACCTCGGCCGGGCGCTGACGGACGCCGGCGTGCCGATCGTCCAGCCGCCGGGCGGCCACGCGGTCTACCTCGACGCGACGGCGTTCTGCCCGCACATCCCGGCCGATCAGTTCCCCGGCCAGGCGGTCGTCTGCGGCCTGTACCGCCTTGCGGGGATCCGGTGCGTGGAGATCGGCAGCCTCATGTTCGGCGGAGAAGGCAAGTCCCCCCCGCCGCTGGAACTCGTCCGGCTGGCGATCCCCCGGCGCGTGTACACGCAAAGCCACATCGATTACGTCGCCGAGGCGATCATCGAACTCTGGCAGCAGCGCGAGACCCTGCGCGGCCTGGACATCGTCGACCAGCCGCCGGTCCTGCGCCATTTCACCGCCCGGTTCGTCGAGCGCGAGCCGGCGGGATAGGGCCGCGCGGACGACAGAACACTTCACCCGGCGTGCTGCTGCGCCCGAACCGCCGCGCCGCACTCGGTGCAGACGGGGCTGGTGCCGATCGGGTACGCGCAGGTTTCGCATTGGCCGCGCCGGCGACGCAGCAGCAGCGCGATCATCGCCGTTCGCGTCCATCGCCGGCCGCGGGGCCGGGATGGCGGCACGGCCGTTTGTCGGTCCGTCCCCGCCATGGCGACAGTATACGGCCGCCGGCTTCCAGCAATCGGGTCCGACGCGACGTTTTCCGAACCGTGCGCCGGCACGTCAGTTTCCGCCGAGGAGCTCTCTCTCCGCGCCGCTGCGAGACATTGTCCGGCGCCGGGACAATGGATCGGAGCCGCATGGAGACATTTCTCCGGGCCCGGACAATGCCTCCAGAGCGCGTGAAGACATTTCTCCGGGCCGGGACAAACTCTCCGCGGGCCGGTGAGAGAATGCCAGGCGCCCGGGCAATGTCTCCCCGCCGCGCGGAGACATCTTTCTGCGGAAAAAACCGAAGTTTGCTTCACCGCCGCCTCCGCCGGGTCGATACCACGAG
>SLJD01000442.1 GCA_007135295.1 Phycisphaerales bacterium | reverse complement strand
GTCGGCCACACGTTCCAGGTGCACAACGGGCGTCACTTTGTGGACGTGTTTTGCACGGAAGACATGGTGGGACACAAGCTCGGCGAGTTCTCGCCGACGCGTCTGTTCCGCGGACACACGAACAAGAAGGAAGGCGTCAAGGGCGGCATGCGCCGCTGATCTGACGGATTCGAGTTATGGCTTACCACGCGACCCATCGATTTGCCCGCATCGCTCCGCGGAAGGCCCGTCTGGTGGCGGACCTGATCCGGGGTCAGCGCGTCGACGAGGCGTTGATGCAGCTTGACGTTTCGAAGAAGCGGGCGGCTTCGTATTTCAAGACCGTCCTGCAGAGTGCGATCGCCAATGCTGAAGAGCAGGACGCCGACGTGACCGAGCTGTACATCAGCGAGTCACGCGTTGACGAAGGGCCGACGATTAAGCGGTTCCAGCCCAAGGACCGCGGCCGGGCTCACCCGATCAACAAACGCACGAGTCACCTGCACATCGGCCTTGGCGAGCTTGGCCTGGACGAGAGGAACTGATCGACATGGGACAGAAGACCCATCCATTCGGCTATCGCGTCGGCGTCACCGAGGTTCACAAGAGCCGCTGGTTCGCTCCCAAGGCGCTGTTCGCGGAATTGCTCGTCGAGGATCAGAAGATCCGCAAGTACGTGGACAAGCGGCTCAACCGCACGCCCCCGTTCGCGGCCGTCTCGGACATTCACATCGAGCGGACGCGTGAAGAGCTCACCGTCCTCGTCAAGACCGCCCGTCCGGGTCTCGTGATCGGACCGAAAGGCGCGGAGATCGACCGGCTCACACAGGACCTGCAGGCGCTGACCGGCCGGAAGGTTTCGGTGAAGATCATCGAGATCAAGAATCCGGACACGGACGCTGCCCTTATTGCTGAGGCCATCGCCGAGCAGCTTAAGAAGCGGGCGAACTTCCGCCGGCTGCTCAAGCAGCGGTGCGAGTCGGCGATGCAGAACGGCGCGCTTGGCGTGCGTATTCTGCTCTCCGGTCGTCTTGGCGGCGCAGAGATGAGCCGCAAGTTCGACACGCGGCTCGGTTCGATACCGCTGTCGACGCTTCAGGCGAACGTGGATTACGCCTACGCCCCGAGCCACACGACGTACGGCACGATTGGCGTGAAAGTGTGGGTCTACAAGGGCATGTTCTCCGACAGCCAGGAGGACCAGTTGGATTCGAAGGCGGCGGGAGCCAAAGCCCGCGCCCGCGGCCGCCGGTAACGGCCGCCCCGATGTTTGGCCGGCGGCGAACGCCGGCGTTGGATGGTTTAAGCGGCCGACGCGGCCGATTGTCAGAGGAGTTCGTCCGATGCCTCGGATGCCAAAGCGAGTCAAGTTCCGCAAGCAGATGCGCGGCAAGATGAAGGGCAATGCGTCGCGTGGCAATTTTGTCGCGTTCGGCGATTACGGCCTTCAGGCATTGGAGCCGCACTGGATCACGGCGCGTCAGATCGAGGCCGGCCGAATTGCCGCCCAGCACTTTCTCCGCCGCCAGGGCAAGGTGTACATCCGCATCTTCCCGGACAAGCCGATTTCGAAGAAGCCGCTCGAAACGCGGATGGGTAAAGGAAAGGCGGACACGGAGTACTGGGCAGCCCGCGTCAAGCCGGGCACCGTGCTGTTCGAGATCGCCGGCGTGCCCGAGGACATCGCCAAGCAGGCGATGGCGCGGATCGCCAACAAAATGCCGGTCCGGTGCCGGTTCGTCGGTCGTCGTCTGGCGGTGTGAGCGGCAGGCGGATTTCAGGAAAGGTCATGCACGCCAGTTGAGGCCCATGCGATGAAAGCCAAAGAAGTACACAGTCTGAGTGACGAAGAGGTGGCGTACGAGCTGGATCGTCTTCGTCGTCGGCTTTTCGACCTTCGCACGCAGAAGGTCACGGACAAGATCGAGGACGTTTCGCAGTTCAACAAGGTTCGCCGGGATATCGCCCGGCTTCTGACCGAGCAATCCATCCGGCGTCATCGTCGGGCGGGTGAAGGCGCTTCGGCCTGACGATTGCAGAAGAAGGTTGTTGCCAGTGGTTCAAGCACAGAACATCGTGGTTCCGGAAAACTCGCCCCGGCGGATCGGCGTGGTCGAGTCCGACAAGCGCGACAAGACGCGCAAAGTCGCCATCAATTACTCGGTGCGGCATCCGAAGTACGGCAAGTACATCCGCCGGCGGACCGTGCTGCACGTGCACGACGAGAACAATACCTCGCGCAAGGGCGACCGGGTCGAGGTCGCCGAATGCCGGCCGATCTCCAAGACCAAGTCCTGGGTGCTGCTCCGCGTCATGGAGTCGGGCAGCACGCTCGAGCCGGTGGCCGCATCCACGGAAGCGGTGGCGGGCGGCGAGCCCGCGGAAGGTGAACGTCAATGATCCAGAAAGAGTCCAAGCTTGATGTGGCGGACAACAGCGGCGCGAAGACCGTCGCCGTGATCGGCGTGCTGGGCGGATCCACCGCCCGCGGCCGGAAGACGCGGCGCTCGGTCGGCGTCGGTGACCGGGTCGTGTGCTCGGTGAAGCGGGCGCTGCCGAACTCCGACATCCGGAGTGGCGACAAGGTCCGGGCGGTCATCGTGCGGACGGCGTATCCAACCCGTCGCGACGATGGCTCATACGTGCGGTTCGATTCGAACGCATGCGTGATCATCGGCGACGACGGAAACCCGAAGGGCACGCGCATTTTCGGAGCGGTGGCGCGGGAACTCCGCGAGCGCAATTACATGAAGATTGTTTCCCTGGCCTCGGAGGTCGTCTGACATGCCTCGGCATATCCGAAAAGGTGATAACGTGATCGTCACGGCCGGCAACGACAAAGGCGTGATCGGCGAAGTACTGCGGGTCATCCCCGATGAGGACCGGGTCGTGGTCAAGGGCGTCAACATCCGCACGCGGCACGTCCGCCAGCAGCCCAATCGTCCGCAGAGCGGGTTGCTCAAGGTCGAGAAACCGATCCACATGAGCAACGTGAGCCCGGTGGTGGACGGCAAGGCGACGCGCGTCCGCTTCGAGACGAAACCGGACGGCAGTAAGGTCCGCGTGGCGGTTCGCGACGGCAAGGAACTTCACACGCTTCGAGGGCCTCGGTCCTGAACGGGAGTCTGTGCGATTAAGACAGGCCGCCGGCCGCGTGACCGGCGGATACCAGAAAGGCGTTTTTCATGGTGGCGAAGACGGACATGCCCCGCTTGCAGAAGTTGTACAAGGAGACGGTCGGGCCGAAACTCATGCAGGAGTTCGGACTGGCCAACGTCAATCAGCTTCCGCGCATGGACAAGATCGTGGTGAACTGCGGCGTGGGGCGGTTTCTGGAGAACCAGAAGCTCAAGCCCGAGGTCCGCGATACGGTGATCGACACGCTGACGAAGATCACCGGCCAGAAGCCCGTGATCGTCCAGGCCCGCAAGTCGGTGGCGAACTTCAAGGTTCGCGAAGGCGCGCCGTCTGCGGTGATGGTCACGCTCCGGCGTGAGAGGATGTGGCACTTTCTGGACCGGCTGATCAATCTCGCAATCCCGCGGATCAAGGACTTCCGGGGTGTTAAAGACACCTCCTTCGACGCTGCGGGCACGTACTCGCTCGGCCTCGGCGAACAGGCCGTCTGGCCGGAAATCAACATGGGCACGGTGAGCTTCACGCACGGCATGAACATCAACATCGTGTTCGAGAAGTCGAGCCCCGCATTGAGTCGGGCACTGCTGGCGGAACTCGGCATGCCGTTCGTCCGCCGGGAGGACAACTGAGGCCCGAGCCGACGCAGCGGGCGGAGGGTGAAACCGAATGATGTCAGGACGCAGTCCACAGCAACGAAAGCAGGTTTGAGATGGCGAGCAAAGCAGCTTTTGCCAAGATGAACAAAAAACCGAAATTCTCGACGCGGCGTCAGAACCGCTGTCAGTTGACCGGTCGATCGCGCGGTGTGTACCGCAAGTTCGGCGTCAGCCGCATCGTGCTCCGCGAGTTGGCGTTGAAAGGTCAGATCCCCGGCATGCGGAAGGCGAGCTGGTAAGTCGAGGCGGCCGGTTTGCCGGCCAGGTACTGGAGTCGGAAATGTCCCAGCAAGATCTCACGGCTGACATGCTGACACGAATCCGCAATGCGGTGCGGAATCGGGAAACGCACGTCAACTGCCTGAACAACAAGCTCAACCGGGGTGTTGCCCAGGTCCTCGTCGACGAGGGATACATCAAATCCTTCGACGTGGTCGAGGACGGCCGGCAAGGAATCATTCGCGTCGCCCTGAAGTACGGGCCGCGCGGCGAGCAGGTCATCAACACGATTCGGCGCGTGTCACGGCCCGGCCGCCGGGTGTACAACCAGGTTGAAGCACTGCCACGCCCGCAACAGGGGCTGGGCATCGCCATCGTCTCGACGAGCAGCGGCGTGCTGAGCGATCGCAAGTGCCGCGAAACGAGTGTCGGCGGCGAGGTAGTCGCGGAGATCACCTGACGGACGGGTATCGGCCCCGACGGACGGCATACGGATCATCAGGAGTTTCGAGCAATGTCTCGTATCGGAAAACAGCCCATCAAAGTGCCCGACGGCGTCAAGGTGAACCTTGATCCCGAGCGGCGGGTGATCACGGTCGAGGGCCCCAAGGGCAAGCAGGAGCGGAACTGGCGCCCGGAGGTCTCGGTCACCTGGGACGAAAATGAACAGTCGATTGTCTGCTCCGTCCCGGAGTCCAAGGCCCACATCCGCCAGACCCGCGCGTTCTGGGGCATGACGCGGGCGCTGATCAACACGGCGATCATCGGCGTGAGCGAGGGCTATCGCAAGGAACTGGAACTCATCGGCGTCGGCTGGACCGCAAAGATGCAGGGCAACACACTCGAACTGAACGTCGGCTACTGCCACCCCGTTCACATGCCGGTGCCGGAAGGCCTGACCGTTGAGGTCGAAGGCAACAACAAGATCAAAGTCTCCGGCAGCGACAAACAGGCGGTTGGGCAGTTTGCGGCGAACGTCCGGTCGAAGCGTCCGCCGGAGCCATACAAGGGCAAAGGCCTGCGGTACGTTGACGAGTACGTGATCCGCAAGCAGGGCAAGGCGTTCGGCTCGTAATTCACGGATCGGATGAATCGAAGAATCCGCGGGCGAAACTTCCCGCGGAGTTGAAGAGCAGCAGGCAACAGTCATGAAACGCATTGAAACAAGAACCCAACGTCGCCGACGCCGCAAGGCCGGCATCCGCAAACGGGTGTTCGGCATGCCCGATCGACCGCGGCTGACGGTGTATCGCAGTCTCAAGCATATTTACGCCCAGATCATTGATGATCTGTCAGGCCACACGCTGGCCTCGGCGTCAACGCTGGAGAAGTCGCTTGGCATGGAGCAGGGCGGCAACCGAGATGCGGCGGCGGCAGTCGGCAAGATCGTCGCAGAGCGTGCCAAGGAAAAGGGCGTCGAGCGGGTTGCCTTCGACCGCAACGGGTACCGGTATCACGGCCGCGTCCGGGCGGTCGCTGACAGCGTCCGCGAGGCGGGGGTGGAGTTGTAAGGCAGCGACAACCGGCCGGCCCCG
>SLJD01000111.1 GCA_007135295.1 Phycisphaerales bacterium | reverse complement strand
GCAGATCCGCCGGGCCATCCACGCGTACCTGCGGTTTTTCGATCAGCATCCTGAAGCGGCAGAGTTGCTTGTCCTTGAGCGGGCCGAGTTCAAGTACCGCAACGATCCGACGTATGCGGAATATTGTGAAGCGAATACCGAACCATGGCGCAAGCTGTTTCGCGATCTCATTGATGCCGGGCGGATCCGGAACATCTGCATTGACGGCATCGTTGAGGTGATCAGTGACGTTCTCTTCGGTGCCGTGTTCACGAATCACTTTGAGGATCAGCATCGGTCCTTCGAGTCGCAGGCGGAAGGGATCGTCGACATCGTTTTTCATGGCATTGTGAATGGGGGGGGCGGCATGCAGCGCGGGCTTGGTCAACTGGAGAGCGAGCCCGAGTCAAAGTCCGCTACGGAGGTAGACAAGGCGGTATGAGTACATCACGTATCGCGTCCTGGTCGATCGGCATCGTCATCGTGGCGGTACTCGTCGCGATTGCAGTCGTTGTGGCCATCCGGGTCATGGACCGGGACGCTGATGAAAATGAAGGCCGGGCCGCTGATCGCCGACCGGTTGTTGAAGCGACACAGGTCTCGGCCCGGACGATCCGGCAGACGGTGCGCGGCGTGGGCACGATCCGATCGCCGCAGAACGTCACCCTCGCGCCTGAGATCAACGCCATGCTTCGGGAGATCCACTTTCGTGAAGGTGAGGTAGTCGAAGCCGGTCAGCTCATGTTCGAACTTGACGACCGCAAACTTCAGCGCCGCATGACGGCGACGGAAGCGTCGCTTCGCGCCGCCCGAGCCCGTCAGGAAGACGCCCGGCGGACGTTTGAACGCCTCGAGCAGCTTCGCGAACAGCGGGTGGCCAGCTCCGAGGAACTCGATCGCGCCCGCAGTGAACTGGATGCGCTGATCGCGGAGGTCGAGCAGCTCGCCGCCCAAGTTGAGCTTTCCAAGGAAGAGGTCGCGGATACCCGTATCGTCGCTCCGTTTGACGGCGTGGTGTCACAGCGACTTATTGACGTGGGCAATTTCGTGCAGGTCGGTGATCCACTGGCGCGGATGTACCAGATCGATCCGCTCGAAATCGAATTTCGGCTCCCGGAACGATACGCCGGTCGCATTGAACACGGCCTTGATGTGCACGTTCATGTTGCAGCGTTCGAAGATGAAGTATTCATTGGCGAAGTGCATTTCGTCAGTCCGGTTGTAGAAGAGCAGACCCGGGATTATCTGATCAAGGCGATGATTGAGAATTCCGACGGCCGACTTCGCCCCGGATTTTTCGGCGATGCCCGTCTGGTGATCGAAGAACGCGTTGATCGGCCTGTCGTGCCGGAGCGCGCTCTTGTCGCGACACGCACCGGTTACGTCGTCTTCGTTATTACTGACGATGACGTCGCGGAGATGGTTGAAGTTCAGATCGGCCTGCGGCAGAACGGTTATGTCGAAATCATCGACGGGCCGGAGATTGGAACCCGCATTGTTGAAACCGGGCAGTTGCGCGTCTCTGACGGTTCACAGGTGCGCATCATCGCTGAAACGACGCCGGCCGACGATCCACCGTCAGCTTCGGCCGGGTCGGAATCAGACACCGAATCGGTCCCTCCACAGGCCGTTTCCCGGTAACCGGCCGCTGTTCTTCGAAAAAATCCGCTAACCCGTCAGACGCGCTTTCGAGTTTCCCCATGATCTGGAATTTCTGCATACGTCGTCCGGTGCTCACAGTGGTGGTGTTCATCGCCGCGGCGATTTTCGGCGCCTACGGCTTTCTCCAGATGCCTGTCCAGGAGAACCCGGACGTCGACCTTCCGGTTGTCAGCATCAATGCGGTTCTGCCCGGCGCGGCACCTGAAGTTATCGAGAGCGAGGTTATCGAGGCGATCGAGTCCGAGGTCAACACGATCGAGGGACTGCGTTCGCTGCGATCTCGGGCTCGTGAGGAAGTGGCCACCGTTGTCGCCGAATTCGAACTCTGGCGTGATATCGACGTCGCTGCTCAGGACGTGCGTGACGCATTAGAGCGATCGCGGCGGGCCCTCCCGACGGACCTCGAGCCGCCGGTCGTCCGGAAGCTTGACCTCGGCGCGCAGGCGATCATGTGGATATCCCTGATTGGCGACGAACGTTGGGACGATGTTCGCCTCGCCGATTTCGCTGACAACCAGTTGCGCCAACGGCTGGAGATCATTCGCGGCGTGGGGCAGATTCAGGTCGGTGGTGCGAGGACCTATGCGGTCCGCGTGCGAATCGATCCCGACCGCCTCGCGGCTCATCGGCTGACCGTCCAGGACGTTGTCAACACGATTCAGCGCGAGAATGTGGACATTCCGTCAGGGCGCATCGAAGGTGAGCAGCGTGAATTTCTCATCCAGACGCGAGGGCAGTTCTCGGACGCCGAGCCGATCAATGATCTGATCATTTTGTATCGCAACGGGGCGCCGGTTCGAATCGGCGATGTCGGCCGGGCCATCGATGATGTCGAAAGCGACCGGCAGCTTGCGCGGTTCTCCGGTGAGACGACGGTCGGTCTCGGTGTCGTGCGT
Organism: Phycisphaerales bacterium; assembly: GCA_007135295.1. Taxonomy (GTDB): domain Bacteria; phylum Planctomycetota; class Phycisphaerae; order Phycisphaerales; family SM1A02; genus SLJD01. The sequence goes on along the minus strand of SLJD01000111.1, from coordinate 3,016 downwards.
CAGAGCGGGGCGAACGAGGTTGAACTCGCCAACGCCGTCCGCGCCAGGATGGAGGAGATCGCTGACGATTTTCCCGCCGGCCTCGAATGGCGTATTGCGACAGACGGGTCGGAGTTTGTGCAACAGAACATCCGTGATCTGGTGCTGACGATCTTCATTGCGACGCTGCTCGTTGTTCTGGTGGTTATGGCGTTTCTGCGATCCGCTGCGGGGACGCTTGTCGCCGGGCTGGCGATCCCGACGTCGCTGCTGATCGGTCTTGCCGCGATCAACCTCTTCGGTTTCAGCGTGAACGTGCTGTCGATGCTCGGGCTGATTCTCGTGATCGGGATCGTGGTCGATGATGCCATCGTTGTGCTTGAACGGTGCTACTGGCACCTGGAGCAGGGGGCTGACCCCGTGCCGGCGGCCCGGGTTGGTGCGACGGAAATGGCGTTTCCGGCGATCGCCAACTCGCTGGCGCTGTCGGCGGTGTTCATTCCCGTCGCGTTTACGGGCGGCCTCATCGGACGTTTCTTTCTTGAATTCGGCGTAACGGTTGTGGTGACGATCGTCGCTTCGACGTGCGTGGCGCTGACGCTCACGCCGATGCTCTGTTCAAGACTGCTTCGCCGTTCGACCGGGACGCCGCTCGTTCTGCGACCGATCGAAGCCGGCCTTCACGCGTTCGAACGCGCCTACAGGGCGACGCTCAATCTCGCGTTCCGCGTTCGGTGGGTCACGATTCTCTGCGGCGTCGGGGCGTTCGCCCTCGGGTTGTGGGCGGTGACGGACCTGTCGACCGAATTCGCCCCGATGGAAGATCGGTCGCGTTTCATGATCGTCTTTGAAACAGCCGAGGGATCGACCCTTGAGGCGACCGATGCCTACGCCCGCCAGATCGAGGCCACGCTCGACGACATGGAGGAAGTCAGTCATCAGTTCCTCGCCATTGGCCTGTCACAGGCCGGGCCGGGCCAAGTAAACCAGGGAATCAGCTTCGTCAGTCTCATCCCCCGGCATGAACGTGACAATCACCAGGAAGAGGTCATGCAGGAGTTGCGTCAGCGGCTCAACGAACTGCCGGCCGGCCGCGCGTTCGTCCTTGAATTGACGCCCGCGGGGGTCGACCAGTCGCCGATCGAAGTGGTCCTGCAGAACCCGGATCTCGACACGCTCGCGACGGTTCAGGACACGGTTCTCGACTGGATGCACCAGCAGCCGGACTACTACGTCGGCGCTCGCACGAATCTGGACCTCAACAATCCACAGGTCGATGTGCTCATCAATCGCGACAAGGCGAGCGAGATGAACGTCTCCGTCGCGGACATCTCCAACACGTTGCGACATCTGTTCGGTGCGGTGACGATCTCCCACATTGAACGTGACGCTGAGCGATACGATGTCATCAGCGATATCGTCGGGCGTGGAACATTCGGCCCGGATGTGATTCGCGGGCTGTACGTCCGCAATCAGGAGAACATGCTCGTTTCGCTTGACAATCTCACCAACGTTGTTGAGACGATCGGTCCGAGCGAGATTCACCGGTTCAACCGCATGCGGTCGGCGACCGTCTCCGCGGACATTCCGCCCGGTATGGCGCTCGGTACTGCGGTCGATGAACTCGAAGCGTATCTCGATCGCGAGTTGCCGCCCGGTATGGATTATGAGATGGCCGGCCAGTCCGAGGTATTCGAGGAATCGTTTTACTACATGACGATCGCGCTGGTGTTTTCAATCGTGTTCATCTACCTCGTCCTCGCTGCCCAGTTTGAATCTTTCCTGCTGCCGTTTACGATCATGTCCGCCCTGCCGCTCGCCGCGGTGGGAGCGTTCGGGTCGCTCTGGTTGCTCGACATGCCGTTCAGCATCTTCGCCTTCATCGGGCTGGTCATGCTGCTTGGCCTGGTGACCAAGAACTCGATTCTGCTGATCGACTTTACGAACGTGCTCATTGGTCGCGGCTACAAGCCGATCGACGCGGCGATGGAAGGCGCTCGCTCACGTTTCCGTCCGGTTGTGATGACCGCTATTTCGACGATGCTCGGGATGACGCCGATCGCGCTCGGGTTCGGGGCCGGCGGAGAAGTCCGTGCGCCGCTCGGCGTGTCGGTCATGGCTGGTCTGTTCACCTCGACCGCGTTGACACTGGTGGTCATTCCCGTGCTGTATTCGCTCGTCCTTGAACTCCGCGATCGCCTGGTGAGCAGCAAGTTCGAAAGTGATGAGGACGATGTTGAGGAGGCCCTCGCGTGAAATCCGTCCAGATCTCTGTGCACTTCGAATACAGCGACATGGTCGAACGGCTGCTCGAGCGGATCGGTGTCGAAGCGTACATTCGGTATCCGATGGTGGAAGGCTGTGACATTGACGGCAAGCACTTCGGCACGCAGGTCCATCCCGGCAACGTCACCGTCTATCATGCGCAGGTGCCCGAGAATCTGATTGACCGTCTCATGAACACCCTGCAACGGTTTCGTGATGAAAAACAGGGGCATCGGCATGTCGAAGCCCTGGTGCTTCCGATCGAACGCCGCCTCAGCGACCAGTGACCGTTGTCTCGATGTCTGAAATGAAGTGCTGGGGGCCGCATCGCGCGGTCGACCGTGATGCACTCGATGTCCTCGTCCGTTCCGGCTGTTCCGGGCTACACTGACGGCCATGACTGAACTTACCCCGGCACCTCACGAACCACCTCATCCAGCCGCCCGGCCGGACGCGGCCGGTGAAGCGCTGGCCATTGACGGCCTCAAGTTCCGGTATCCGGGGGAACGTGGCGATGCGCCGTGGCTGATCGATGTGCCGTCCCTCTCGCTCGAGCGCGGCGGGCAGATGCTGCTCACCGGCGGCTCGGGGTCCGGCAAGAGCACACTGCTGCATCTCGTTGCCGGCCTGATTGATCCGAATGAAGGGCGCATTTCCGTTGCTGGCCAAGCCGTCCATGACCTGAGTGCCCGGAAACGTGACGAATTCCGCGGTCGGCACATCGGCATGATATTTCAGACGTTCAATCTTTTGCCTGGCTTTACTGCGCTGG
>SLJD01000239.1 GCA_007135295.1 Phycisphaerales bacterium | reverse complement strand
CGCATGTGGGCCGTACCGGCTCGCGTCGTCGTGGTCGTTCTCCGGGCCGAGTTCGGCGTAGTACTCCGGGCCGACGGCGTTGGGGGCAGTCTCGCGATAGTTCAGGACAATTCGCTCGCCGTCGTCGCCGTCGGCCTGGCCGGGCGGGATGTGGATGACCATGAACCCGCCCCCGCCGATGCCACAGGAGTACGGCCGGACGACGGACAGGGCGAAGCTCGTCGCGACGGCTGCGTCGACGGCGTTGCCGCCTTCCCGGAGCATGCGCATGCCGGCTTCGGAAGCGAGGCGATGATCCGCCGCAACCGCCGCCCGGGGATAGACCGGCGGGGGCGGTTCGGCGTGGCGGCGGTCCCCGCTGGCGTCGGCAAGTCGGTGCGGCTCAGCGCAACCGGTCAGGCCCGCGGCAACCATCGCGATCACGCCCCACCACACACTGCCCATCCGGCCAAGTCGGAAGGTCGGTCGGGCATGACGAACGATTGATTCTGCGGCCATGGGGCAATCTCCCGTGACGGCGTTCACGCCGTGGCCGACCGAGTTCCTCTTTGACCGACGGCCTACCGGTTGGCGGGATTCATGCCCGGCAGATTCGCCTGTATGACTTCACGGGCGACCATGACGTCCGCCAGCCGGTCCTCGCCGGCTTCCCGTTCGATGATCAGGTCGATCGGCTTGGGCATGGTACAGAGCAGGTCGCACAGCCGCGACCAGTCGACCGATCCGAGTCCGACGACGACTTCATCACCCCATTCGCCGGGCCGGTCGGATTGCCGCGCGTCCTTGATATGAAGCTGGCAGACGCGATCGAGCAGCTCGGTCAACGACTCGATCGGATCACCGCTGTTATAGAGGATCATGTTCGCCGGGTCGAAGTTGACGGCCAGCGTGGGGCGGTCGAGTTCATCGAGCACCTGCCGCAGCGCTGCGGCCGATTCCTGACCGGTCTCCAGGCCGACCCGCACGCCGCGATCGGCGAAGTGGTCGACCAGCCGGCCGACGCGGTCGAGCAGTTTCGTCCGTTCCGGGTGGTCGGGTGATTCGGGAAGGAAGCCGGCGTGGAAGGTGACCAGTTCGATGCCCTGACTCGCGGCGAGGTCCGCGACGGCCTTGGCGTGGGATTCGTTGTCCGGCCAGGTGGCATCGGGTCGAACGCCGCCGGTTCGGGCGATGGCGTCGATGGAGCTGTAGTCCTCGCCGGCCATGTCCATCATGCCGCTGGCGATGGCGATGCCGGCGGCGCGAAGGTCGTCAAACACGCCGGCCCAAGTCTCCGGATCGCGGATGACGGGGCTGAGGGCGAGCTGGACCGCGGACAGCCCGGCCGAGCGGACCAGATCCGCGAGGTGCCGCGGATTTTGCGGCTTGACCGACCACGAGCAAACCCCGATCCGAATTGGCATCGCCATGGCCATTTCTCCGGCGCGTGATTCATCGGCATCCGGCAAGGGCGATCAAGCAAGGCATGATGCCGCGTGGAATCGGGCGCGAGATTCAGAAATGTCGTCGGACTGGAAGCGATCCTCCTGCCCGGTTAGCATACCGCACTTCGCGGCGGATGTTGCGACCTCAATCAAAAATGGCGATGTCGAGGAATATTGTCTGCCGCGTCAACTGTTGGTTCCGGCGTTGGTCCCGGCCCGGCCGCCGGCTTGACGCCTTGACTGACTGAAATCCGAGGAATCCGTGCCCAGTCCCAAGCTTGAAACATCCCTGGGCCAGCCCGGCAAGGCCGGCACGCTGGCGACGCGTGACCACCGTTCATTCGTGGAGCGGGCTGAAGCGTTTATCAGCCGGCTCAGCACCCGCAACGCGTTCTGGCACAAGGTCTGCTCGCTGATCTGGCTGCCGTACGCATTCCGCTCCGGGATCCGCATGAAGCGGATCGATTCGAGCACCTTTACCGCCGTCCTGCCCTTCCGCCGCTTCAACCGCAACTGGTACAACGCTATGGCCGGGGCGGCGCTGCTCGGCAACTCCGAAGTCGCCGCCGGTATGTACCTTTTCGCCGAGTGCGGCAGCGACTACGCCGTGGTCTGCAAGCAGATGAACTACCGGTTCCTCCGGCCGTGCCACGGGCCGGCGATCTACCGCGTCGTGCATTCCGACAACCTGCGCGAGAAGATCGACGCCGGCGGCGAGTTCAACATCGATCTCGAAATGGAAATCCGCCAGCAGGTCAAGAGCAACGGCAAGGAACTGCGCGTCGGCCGGTGCGAGATCACCTTCCACTGCACGCCGAAATCTCACGTCAGGCAACGCCGCGAACGCCGGCGGGCCCGCCAGAAGTCGTGACCGGGGCCGCGACCGCCGCATGGATCCGAACGGGCGGGTGGGGGCTCTACTGCGCCTGCAGTTGGACGTGGTGCATCGGCATGTTCCTGCCGGTCATCATGCTCGACCGGTACGGCTGGCCGGGGTTTCTCGTCTTTGCGATCCCCAACGTGCTGGGGTGCGCAGCGTTCGGGTACGTCATCGCCAGCCCCAACGCTTCACGCCGGTTCGTCGCTCGCCACCGCGCGATGCTGCGCTGGTTCTCGTGGGTAACGATCGCGTACCACTGTTTTTTCGCGGCACTGATCGCTTACGTGCTCTGGCCGGCAACGGCCGGGAACGCGGCGGGGCCGATCGGTGCGGCGGCTGCGCTGATTCTCGGATCGATTCTGCTCAGCCGCGTCACCATGGCCGCGTGGCCGCTGCTCGCAGTGGTGGTGTACCTTGTTTCGCTCGGTGTTTGGGGCGGCATCGGGGCCGGCGGGTTGGACGCATGGGGGTGGACGGGGGAGCGGCCGCCGCTTGAACTGCTCTGGCTCGCTCCGGTCGTCGCGTTCGGCTTCATACTCTGCCCGTATTTCGATCTGACGTTTCACCAGGCGCTGCAGGCCTCGGGCAGCCGACACACGTTCGCCGTCTTCGGGGTGGCGTTCGCCGCGATGATCGTCTTCACCGCCGCCTACGCCGACCGCTTTCCCGGCGGGGTGACCGGCCTGCTGCTTGCCCATCTCACGGCGCAGAGCGTTTTCACCGTCGCGGCGCACTGGCGGGCGCTGCACCCGGACTGGTCGCTGCTCGAGTCGCTCAACCGGCCGGGGCCGATCCTCGCGCTGATCGCCGCGGGAGCGATCGTGTACGTTGCCGGCGTTGCCGATGAACCGTACCAAGCCGGCGTCGAATGGTACCTGCGATTTCTCGTGTTTTACGGGCTTGTCTTCCCGGCACTGGCCCTGTGGTTCATGCGGCGAAAAGGTGATGACGCCCCCCTCACCACAACGCGGTCAGTGGATGTGCGGATCATCGCGCTGCTCATCGGCATCGCGATGCCGTTCTACGAACTCGGCTTCATCGCGCACCACACGTGGCTGCCGCTGATCGGCCTGGCGCCGATCGTCGTCGGCGGAGTCGTGCGATGGAAGAACCGCCGCGCGATATCATCGCCGGCATGACGGATCCGACCCCGACCGCCATCAACCGCCTGACGCCTTTCGGCGACCTGCCGGCTGAACACGCCGACCCCGCGACCGCTGCAATTGCCGTCCTGCCTGTGCCGTACGACCGGACGAGCAGTTGGAAGAAAGGCGCGGACCGCGGCCCGGCCGCATTGCTCGACGCATCGGCGAATCTTGAGCTGTACGACATTCCCACCGGCACCGAGGTGTATCAGCGCGGCATCGCGACGCTTGATCCGGTTGTGACCGATGAGCCGCCGGATGTCATGACGGATCATGTCGACCGAGACGTGGCGCAGATTTATAAACGCGGGCAGTTCCCCGTGGTCATCGGCGGCGAGCACAGCGTCTCCATCGGCGCCATCCGCGCCGCTGCCCGGCGGTTCGAATCACTCAGCGTGCTGCAGATTGACGCCCACGCTGACACGCGCGAGACGTACGACGGCTCGGCATTCAACCACGCCTGCGTCATGGCGAGAGCGCGGCAGTGGTGTTCGATCACACAGGTCGGCATCAGGGCCATCGACGCCGATGAAGCGCCAGGGCTCGACCCGCATCGCGTCTTCTACGCCCATGACATCGTCGATCAGCCCGGCCGGCCGTGGATCGAACGCGCCGTCGCGACGCTCAGCGACGCGGTGTACGTGACGATCGACCTCGACGCGTTCGATTCATCGGTCATGCCGGCGACCGGCACGCCGGAACCCGGCGGACTGACCTGGCCGGATGTCGAGAACCTGCTCGCCTCGGTCGCCCGGAGCCGGCGGGTGGTCGGCTTTGACGTTGTCGAATTGCTGCCCACGCCGGGCTTCTGGTCGTGTGACTTCCTCGCCGCGAAACTCGTGTATCGATTTCTCAGCGAGATCTTCGCCGACCGATGACCTCTACCACCCGAGCACGTAGGCAAAGACGAGCGGGGCGACGATCGTCGCGTCAGACTCGATCATGAACTTCGGCGTCTCGGCGTCGAGTTTGCCCCACGTGATCTTCTCGTTCGGCACCGCACCGCTGTACGAGCCGTAACTCGTCGTCGAATCGCTGATCTGACAGTAGTAGCTCCAGTACGGCACGTGGTCGATCTTCAGGTCCTGGTGCAGCATCGGCACGACGCAGATGGGGAAATCGCCGGCAATGCCCCCGCCGATCTGAAAGAACCCGAGCGGATGCTCCGTCGCGGTGTCCATGTACCACGTGGCGAGTTCGGTCATGTATTCGACGCCGCTGCGCACGGTGTGGACATGCTGGAGATCGCCGCGCATCAGATGCGCCGCATACATGTTGCCGAGGGTCGAGTCTTCCCAGCCGGGCACGAACATCGGCAGGTTCTTCTCCGCGGCGGCGATCAGCCAGCAATCCGCCGGGTCGATCTGGTACTCGCTCGTCAGCCGCCCGCTGCGCAGCAGTTCGTACATGAACTCGTGCGGCAGCAGACGTTTGCCGGCCCGCTCCGCTTCGGTCCACAACTCGAACATGTGCCGCTCGATCTTGCGCATCGCCTCTTCTTCAGGGATGCACGTGTCGGTGACACGGTTGAGCTGGCGGTCGTAGAGGGCGCGTTCGTGTTCGGCGGTCAGCTCGCGCCAGTTCGCGATGCGCTCGTAATGATCGTGCGCGACGAGGTTGTAGACATCCTCTTCCAGATTCGCGCCGGTGCAGCAGATCGCGTGGACTTTCTCGTGGCGGATCATTTCAGCCAGCGATCGGCCGAGTTCCGCCGAACTCATCGCCCCCGCCAGCGTCAGGAACATCTTGCCCCCGCCGCCGAGGTGCTGCACGTAGGCGTCCGATGCGTCGACGACGGTGGCGGCGTTGAAATGCCGGTAGTGCCGTTGCATGAACTCGCGGATCGTCATGGCCGACAGAAGATATCACAGTCGCCGGCGAAGGCAATGCGCCCGCGAGCCGGGCCGTCCCGCTTCTGCCCGTGCGGCCTGCTGTGTGCGCCCGACACGAAACCTGATTAGAGGTGCCGCATCGGATCGTCGTCGTCACGCTCCGGCTCGCCGGCAGCGCGGTCGGGCGGGACGTGGCCGTTGCCCTCGCCGGTCAGAGGGATTGGCGGCAGTTCCTCCACCGGTTCGTCGTCCATCCCGCCGGCCGGTTCGAT
>SLJD01000272.1 GCA_007135295.1 Phycisphaerales bacterium | reverse complement strand
CGATCCGGGAGGGCCTGCCGCTTCGCAAAGCCGACCGGGACGAATACAACCGATGGGCGGTGGAGGCGTTCCGTCTGGCCAGTTCGGGCGTGCAGGATCAGACGCAGATCCACACGCACATGTGCTACAGCGAGTTCAACGAGATGATGGACGTGATTGCAGATATGGATGCAGACGTAATCTCTATCGAGGCCTCGCGTTCGCAGATGGAGTTGCTCGATGCCTTCGCCGAGCATGGCTATCCGAATGAGGTCGGCCCTGGCGTGTACGACATCCACTCGCCGCGCGTGCCCTCAGCCGAAGAGATGGCCGAGAGTCTGCGCCAGGCATTGGCGTATCTGGAGCCGAATCAGTTGTGGGTGAACCCCGACTGTGGCTTGAAGACGCGCAAATGGGACGAGGTCGAGCCCGCATTGACACGGATGGTCGAAGCAGCGCAGACCCTGCGCGCTGAGATCAAGCAGCAAAGCGAGGCACGCAAGGGAGGCCGGGCATGACAAACTCATTTGCCCCAGCGGGAACGGTCACGGGCATCGGCGCATTGCCGGTGTCCGAGCCGTCCCACGCTGTTTCATTTATCGCCGAGCACAGCCCGGAACTGCCTTTCACTCCACGCCTATGCGGTTCCCGTAATTCCGTGCAGCACCTGGCGATGGAGGCTCTGGGCGGCCTGGTTGACTTGCTGCAAACGCGCGGTCCGGATCGGCCGGGTTTCCATGTTCCCGAAGGTCGGATGGGCGAATGTCTTGCATGGCTAAACAATCCGAGCACCCCACCGAACAATTCGTGTAATACGGGACTGGCCGCTTTCGAGCAAGCGCTGGACCAACGAAGCTTTCCCCATGCGCGGGCCATCAAGGGGCACATCATCGGACCGATGTCGCTGGCAATGGGTCTGTTCCGTGGTCAGGGGCGCGGCCGATCGTTCGCCAATCACGCCTGGCTTCGGCAAAGCATCAGTGGTTATGTGGCTAATGTGGCGCGTTGGCGTGTGCAACGCCTTCGCCGGTTCAATCTGCCCGTGCTCATGTTCGTTCACGAACCGGCACTGGCGTTATCGGATCAAGCGTCGGACGGCGTGTTTTTCGAAGCGGTTACGCAGATGCTTGACTCGACCTTAACCGCCATCGCCAGGGAAGGCGGACGCAGCGCGCTGCATGGCGGTGGCACCAGCAGTTGGCGGGTTCTGCCACAGGCCAGACCCGACATCCTTACCATGCCGATCGACGAGCATCTGAGCGGCTGCCTGCGGGAACATGCGATCAAGCGATTCCTGGAAGATGGCGGCGGTTTCGCATTCGCCACCAACCCGAATCTGCTGTCTCAGCCCAAGGGCGAGCAGGAACAGTTCAATTGCTGGCTCGGCAGTGTGGCCCAATCACACGATATTCAGCAGATGGCCCGGCACTCGTTCATCACTGTAGACCAGCATGAGCATGTCGATGATGTCAATTCCCTGGTTGAGCAGTTCAGCGCGGCCAATCGCCTTGCGGCACTGCTTCGCCGCATTGCGATAAACTGAAAACCGGCAGTAATCGTCAATGAGATGTGACAGCATCCTTGTGCGGCAGAGAGGTAGAGAACCCGATTCACCTCAGTTGTGATGAAGGTACAGCTGTGACTGTTCTCAAACGTTTCGGTGCCGACTCTTCGACAATGACTCACCATTACCCCATGTGTGTAGTGCTAGGAACAACAGGTTGCTGAAGTAGACTCTCACGCTTGCAATGTGTTTACCTCTGCTGAGGTATCACGCCTTTCTGCTCGATGATCTGCACTGCGTTAAGAGCAGCACCCTTCCGCAATTGATCGCCCGCGATCAGTAAACACCAGCGACGATGCAAAGCATCGCCAGAGGATTCTGCCGGATCAGGACGGAGTCGGCCGACGAGTATGTCATCACATCCTGTGGCTTTTTGAGGCGTGGGATATCGACCTGCTACTCTTTCGTCAATGCATGCTATGCCGGCGGCCTTCTCGATCGCTTGGCGTATGTCATTCTCGGCTGCGGCGCGTGTCAGTGTGATCGTAACGGCTTGAGTATGGGCGCGCAGAACGGGTACGCGAAGGCATGTAGGGGATATCTGGATATCAGGATCCGACCAGATCTGTCGTGATTCGTCGATAATCTTCTGCTCCTCTTCATTCAAGCCCGTGACGGGATCATTCGGCGATTCATGGCTGAAGACATTGAATGCCGCCGGTTCCGGGAACTTGCCCGGTCTCGGCGGCTGATCAGAAAGCATGTCGCGCGTCTGGTCGAGCAATGTCCGCATGGCGTCAGCACCCGCCCCGGAGACCGCCTGATACGTTGCAACATTGATTGCTTTGATTCCAAACCTCCGCCGAAGGGGTTCGAGCGCGACCAGGAGTAAGGTGGCAGAGCAGTTTGGGCTCGCCACGAGACTCGCGTTCTTCACCAGATGGCCGTTGATCTCAGGAATGACCAACGGGACGTCATCATGGCTTCGAAATGCTGAAGAAGTATCAACAACGAAAGCTCCGGATTCCACTGCAATCGGAGCAAGCTGTGAAGATTCCGACTTCCCGGCGGCAAAGAACACCACGCGTGAGTTCTTGAATGCGTCTTTGTCGACCGACCGCACTGTGAGTGATGTGGAACCGTAAGGGATATCACGCCCAGCCGAACTTGTGCTGGCCAGCGCGCAGATGGAATCGACGGAGACTCCGCGCTCGGCGAGCACCGCCAGTAATTCACGGCCAACAACGCCGGTCGCACCGACCACAGTGATCGTACCGTTTGGAAAACGAGCAGGCATGCCATTAATCCAGTTGTTGTTTAGTGGTGGAATCTGGCAGCATTGAAGCTGCGCGAAGCCGAACCAGGTCAAGCAGATCCGCAACGACCGCCTGCGTGGTGGGCAGGCGTCCCGCGCCGCGGCCGCGGACCACGCGTTGTTCCCCGGTGCAGGTCTGAATCACTGCGATGTTCCACTCCTCCTCAGCTGCAGCAAGCGGATGGGTGGTCGTGAGCGACATGGGACGCACTTCTGCGTTCACCGCCACTCCGTCAAAGTGAGCAGACGCAACTTGGCGAATGATGCCATTGCCCATGTTCTCAAGATCAGCACGCCGGATATCGTCCGGAGTAATCTCAACCGGCCATGCATGCCGACACATGATCGCGAGTTTGTCTGCAGCATCCCGACCGTCAAGATCTCGACTTGGATCCTGCTCCGCAAAGCCTCGATCCTGCGCTTCGCGCACCGAGTCGGACATAGAGCATCCATCACTGACTCGATCGAGTACAAAATTTGTCGTGCCGTTGAGGACAGCGTCAATAGACGCGACACCCGGCCCTGCCGCCACGTGTGAAACCGCTTCTACCAACGGGGCAGCGCCGCCCACGGCTGCAGCGTATCGCAATCGACCGCCGTAGCGGTCCGCGAGTTGTTGGAGTTCAACGCCATGTTCCGCAATCACCGTTTTGTTGGCAGTCACAACATCCTTGCCTCGCTCCAACGCGCAAGCGATGAGCGAGCGTGCCGGCTCGACTCCGCCAAGCGCCTCGACCACTACATCTGTCTGCCTGTCGATCGCTTTATCCTGGCAAGTTATTAGAAGGTCATCCGGCAGTAAGTCTCGATCAGCGAGAAAGCGGTTGCGAACAAGAACCGCCGTGACGTTGAATATTTCAGGCAGGGTTGACACAGCGTCATATACACCTGCTCCCACCGTGCCGAATCCGAGCAATGCGACGCGGCATGGCGACAAGAGGTGAACGTCAGGTTGACCGTTGTCCTCGGCGAGTGCTGTTGGTCCCTGGTCGATGCGGGTCGTGTGGTTTCGATGCATCGCCGCAACATCGAAAGGCTGCTGATGATCGCGCGCATACTCAACCGCCTTTCGTTGCAATACGCCGTTCTGACGATCGACAGCATCGTTCCACGCCAGGCGACAGAATCGTCGTGGGGGCGCATCGGTTGCAAGTGGATCCCACTCGTACACGCCGTCTACATCCTTAATCAACCGGCAATGCGAGGCGCCGAGTTGATGGGCAAGAAACACGGCTGTACAGTCTGAACCGCCGCGGCCGAGCAGTGACAGGCAGTCGTGCCTTTGATCAACGCCGACAAAACCCGGCACTACGACAACAGACCCATGTGAACGACCTTCGCGATTTCCGCGAAGAATGTTGCAATTGACGGAAACCGGGCTGGCATCCATCAGCGGCCCTGTTGTTCGAAGATCCATTTGGCGCGGATCGAGCATTTCGGTGGCTAAGCCCATACGATCCAGCGCAAGGCAAAGCAGTGCAGCGGTTTCCAGTTCCCCCTCGGCGAGCCGTGCCGCCATTGCCCGGACTCTCTGATCGCAAGCATCATCAGCAGTGTGATCTGCGTCAGCTTCTGCAGGCGAGCACTCGATGGGCTCTGCAGCCAGTCGATCTGTTGTGCCGGCCAGAGCGGACACAACCACGACTACGCGATGCCCATGTCGTGCCCATCGATACACTTCATGTGTCGCGGCATCAACATCAGACTCTTTCCTCAAGACTGAGCCGCCAAACTTGAGAACGACTGCGGACTCAGGCATTCCGCAGCCCCAACTTCTTCAGCGGTGGTTGCGGGATGTCACAAGCCACTGCTTGCGGCAATGCCAATCGTGTGATCCCGAGAATCAAAAGCGGTATGTGCGCGGGCTGATTGGACGTGGTAAGCAGGTTGCTGAGAGAAGCGTGCTCAAAGAAAGATGCGATCCGCATCCATCGTGTCGAGGCGCGCGGCATACTGCGCGTGATGTCAAGAGTTCTCGACTGCTCGCAATTGGGTCCTATCTGGTTCTCGTGCAGGCAGTTCATACGGGTTCTCCATGCAAAGAAAAAACCCGCACCATTTCGGGTGCGGGCCTTTACTCTGCTGATTTGGTGGGAAGTTCAGTCGTCAGCTTGGCAAGGCGATCGCACCCGATCTTGGTTCAATGATCGTCGTCGTCGTCGTCGTTTCAATACCGGTAATCATGATCGCCGTGGAAGTGTCGGCATTTGCGGCCGAATCAATCGGCGTTCCCACAAACTGCTTGCGCACCGTCCGCTTCGCTGAATCGAAGCTGAATGCCAGAGTGTGGGCTTCACGTGCGAACATAGGGTATTTGCCTGCCTCAGAAACGCTTTGCGTCTCGGATGATGCCATCCTGATACATGATGCAATGACAGACTACTACCCGTCAATTCTCGTGTCAACCATTTTGCTGGAACAGCCTGCGCCAGAGCAACGGTTGCCCTGACAGGTCGACAAAGCCGCTCGGAATGGATTAAAAATCGGGCGTGAGCGATGCAGGACCGGATCTTTACATAGCGCTGAGTGGGGGGCAGGCATGGCAAGGAATGCATGGCAGCCTCGTCGCGAGTTGCTGGGCGGCCTGCTAGGAAACTGCCGTACGGATCCTGAGCGGCATCTGGAAGTATCGATCCAGTGCTAGGTTCTGTCTGACGGATCAGTTGTTCGGCGCATGTGCGGTTGCGCGATGAGTATCCGTCGGTCATCGTGGTGGTCGAAAGGAGGCCACGGATGGCCGGGAGCAAATCCACATCT
>SLJD01000037.1 GCA_007135295.1 Phycisphaerales bacterium | reverse complement strand
CCGGCTGCGGCGCAGCATGGGGAGCGGGCCGGAAACTCGGACGCGGCTGAGACCCCCCGCCAGATGATGGCGACGATGACGACGCTGGTTCTGCGCCACCTCCCGACGTTGACGCCGGGGCGGACGTTGGCTGAACAGCCGGCGATGTTCGGGTGTGGGCCGGCGGGGCCGACTCGCCGGCGGGCGGGTGATCGTGGCCGAAAAGTTCGGCGTTGGTCGCAAAACTCGAAAATCCGCCGTGCTGCGGGCCGCGTTCGTGCGGCTCGGCGGGGCGAAACGTGCGGCCCGGAGCGGATTCATCGGGCAGCGTCCGCGGGACGGGGTCGTTGCTGGACTCACCATGGTCCGGCTCCCACGGCATGGGGCGAATCTCCGGCAAACCCATGAAATTACGGTCGAGGTACGCGCCGAACGGCACGCCGCAGGCATGGCAGCCGTGATCGCCGGCATCGACGGACGCGTCGCAGTGGTGGCAATAGCCCAGCAGGTGCGCAATGCCCGGCACGCGCCGGGCGACGGTCCAGAACTGCCGCGTCGTCGGCCCGCGGAGAATGGAGTACTTCGTGACCTGACCGCGCTCGACAAGGCGGACGAGCGTTTCGTAACTGCATCCCGGCTGGAACGGTCGCTGCGGGTCGCGAATGAACCACGGGCCCATTTCGTTGTGGGTCGCCTGGCGACTGAGGGCGTCGAATCGGCCGCGGCAGGCGCGGCAGGCCTCGTCGGCGGGCTGCGTTTCGCCGCAGTACGGACAGATGACAACTTTGTTCGTGCTCATCGTCAGCGTTTCCGGTTGACAATCATGCGCGGGCGTGCTTGGCTTGTGCGTCATGAAGCTGATGCGATCATTGCCCTGCATGCCAATCGTAGCCGCCCTGCTGCTCGGAAGTCTGGCCGGCGGCTGTCAGTCCGGTCCATCCGAAGTGGATGAGACGGCCGACCGTCGCACGCGGGCGAATGATCGGAATGACACGGACCGCTCTTCGCTCATCGGCGCCGAGGATGACGGCTCGGTCTCCACGGTGATCGACGCCCGGCCGGCGGCAATGGTCAACGGGCGGACGATCCGGTGGGGAGAACTTCGGCCGATGCTCACCGAAGCAGCCGGCGCGGTGGCGATGGAGGAACTCATTCTCCAGCGGGGGATCAATCGCAAACTTGATGACCGCAACATCACGATTACCGAAGATGATCTGGCCGCTGAGCGGGCACTGCTGCTCGACACGTTGCATGAAGACACGGATCGGGCGACGCGGCTGCTTCGCGAATTGCGCAACCGGCGCGGACTCGGCCCGACGCGGTTCCAGATGCTTCTGCACCGCAATGCCGCGATGCGCGCGCTCGTGCGCGACGAGGTGCAGGTTGGCGACAACGCGGCCCGCCGCATGTTCGAGTACATGCACGGCGAGAAGCGACAGGCCCGTTTGATCACCGTCAGCAGTCTGAGCGAAGCGGAGTCGGCGATCGACCGGGTGCGGGACGGCGAATCGTTCGCGGAAGTCGCACTGGAAATCTCGACCGACGTCAGTGCGGGACGGGGCGGCATGCTCGAACCGATCAGCCGCGTCGACCCGAGTTACCCGCAGTCGCTGCGCGACGAATTGTGGGCGCTCGACGAAGGGGAAGTGTCCTCGCCGATCCTGCTCGACAACGCTTACGCGATCCTGCAGTTGCATCGCGTTTACCCGCCGGACGAGGTCGAGTACGACGAGGTCCGCGACGAAATGCAGCGGCTGGCGCGGCTGAACCAGGAGCGGGCGCTGATGGAGCGACTGGGACGGCAGATCCTCGGCGAAGCGTCGCTGAGCATCTTCGATCCGTCGCTCGAATCGAGCTGGAAGCAGCGCTCGCGGTTCGAACTGATGGACGCGCCCTGATTCCACGGCTGATTCCGCGGCTGGAGTGATCGGCCGTTCAGCCGTATCATGCCGGTCCGCTCGCCTTCGGCGAACGGATAGAAAGTTCTTCCGCCTGACTGCTGGGCTCACCTGAACCCCTCCGGGCTTTCGATCCGGATTCCGATCCAGACCGTCCGAGACTGCCATGGCCATCCCCGAATCCGACATCATCGACGTCACCCCGACCGGCCTGAGCCGGGCCGAGAGTCTGTACATTCCGAGCGTGTTCAAGGGTCTCGGTACGACGCTGCGGCACATGTTCAAGAACGTCGGCCGGGACGGCAAGGTCAAGGAACACGTCTGGGTCGTCCAATACCCGGAAGAAAAGCGTGACGACCGACCCGTCCTCGAAGGCGGCCAGCACCGGGCAAACTTCCGCGGCGTGCACCGGCTCAACCGTGACGAGGACGGCCGCGTCCGGTGCGTGGCATGCTTCATGTGCGCGACGGCGTGCCCGGCGGACTGCATTCACATCGTCGCCGAAGAATCGCCGTGGGAAGACCGTGAAAAATATCCCAAGCAGTTCGACATCGATGAGCTGCGGTGCATCTACTGCGGCATGTGCGAAGAAGCGTGCCCCGTCGACGCGATCGAGCTGACGCCCCACTACGAGATCACCGGCCTGTCACGCAACGAAATGATCTTCGACAAGCAGAAGCTGCTTGAAATCTACGATCAGACGATCGACGAAAAACCGATGTAACGGCGGGCCGCGCTGTGTCAGAAGCGGTCGCCTGTACGCCGCGCATAGGATGTGGGGTGATGGTGGTGACACAGGACGACATCCTCGCCGCGCTGCGGACGATCCCCGATCCCGAGATGCCGATCAGCATTGTCGACCTCGGCATTGTGGAGTCGGTCCACTTGACGCCGACCATGCCGGGCAATGGTGACGGGGATGCGCCCGATTCCGATCACGCCACCGACGTACGGGTGGAGATACTACCGACGTTCGTCGGCTGCCCCGCCCTGCCGATGATCCAGGAGCAAGTCGAAGCGAAACTTCAGGCGATGGACGGCGTGAATGCGGTGGACGTGTCATTCGTGTTCGACCCGCCGTGGTCGGTCGACCGCATCACCGAGCAGGGCCGGGCGGATCTGCGTGAGCATGGCGTGACCGTGCCGGACTCCGGCAGCCGGCTGAACGTGCCAGGGCACATGCGCGGCGGCGGCGTCGAACTGCGGGCGTCGGCGGCGACGTGCCCGTTCTGTGAGTCGAACGACGTCGCGCTGGAAAGCTCGTTCGGACCCACCCGCTGCCGCATGATCTATTACTGCAACGCCTGCCGCAATACCTTTGAACATCTCAAGCGCGTGTAGCCACTTCTCGGCTTTGAGTTCTTCCACGGCGCCACCCACTGATGCACAGCACGTTTGCATCGCCATGTTCAGCCGCTACGCTGCCTGAATCTGATTCGATTGCCGGAACGTGAGGAGGGAGCGGCGGCATGTCCGAGGACAGACCTCAACCGGAAATCAGCGCACTCAATCCGTTCAGCGATGCGTTCAGCCGCACCGGCCGACTGCTGTTCTCGCCGTTCAATCTGCGGCTCTGGCTGGGCCTTGGGTTGTGCGTCTTCCTCGCGCAACTCGGGCACACCGCCGAGGGGTTCCAGGGATTCAATTACACGTTCCAGCCCCCCGCACCGCGCGGGCCGGCCGGCCATCCGTCAGGCGTCCTGTACGAAGTAGTGCGGTTCATCCTTGACCACTGGGTGCTCGCGCTGTTCATTGGATGGATCGCCGTCACGCTGGTTCTCGCGGTCACAGCGATTCTGTTCTGGCTTTCCGCACGCGGCACGTTCATGATGTTCGACGGGCTGGTTCATCAGCGTGGAAACGTGATTGAACCATGGAGGACATTCCGCGACCCCGCTGACAGCCTGTTCGTGTTCAACTTCTGTGTCTGGCTCATCGACGTTTTGAACATCCTCGCCATCGCGGGCATCGGTCTATTCATTGCCTTGCCCGACATCCTCGCCGGGCAGTTCACAGGCCGGTCGTTTCTCGCGCTCTCGATCGGGGTGCCGGCGCTGCTGCTCAGCCAGATCGCGTGGCTTGCCGTGTGGTTCCTGACGCGGCACGTCGTCGCCCCGGTGATGTACAGGCATCGCTGTGACGTGTTGACGGGGTGGTCGATCGCATGGCGTCACCTCATCGCCCCGCACTGGCTTGCGATCATCCTCTTCGCGCTGCTGAAAGCGGTGATCGCCGTGGGCATCGGCATACTCGAATTCGTGGGAACGTGCCTGACCTGCTGCATCGCCGCACTGCCGTACATCGGCACGGTCCTGCTCCTTCCGCTCTACGCGTTCACATGGAACTACACGTTGCTCTTCGTCGGGCAGTTTCCAGCCGTCGCGCCGATGTTTCCGCAGCGTGATGAGCGGTGTCCGTTGTGCGGGTACGACCGGCGATACCTGCCGATGGGCCGGCCATGCCCGGAATGCGGCCACGTTCCACCGGTTGAGCAGACGCCGGCCGAGTGACAAACACCCTTTTACGAAGTGCGAATTCGTCAAGCGCGCCAGCCGCCTCCAACCGGCATGCTGGCATGCGTCGGCCGGGATTCATATCATATTGAGAATCGGGCGCAGGGCCCTCAAGGCTTGTTTCAATCGCCGGCTTGCTTCTCGCCGGCACCTGCCAGGAGGTAATCACCATGGCCAGCCGCACCGCCGGCGCCGGCCCGGCCGCCGCTTCCTCTCCCACCTCTCAGCGCACTGTCGACGTGAAGCCGCCGGAGCAGCAACGCCCCATGCGAAAAACGATTGACCTCGGCACGATCGATGATCTGCAGATTCTCAATGAAGCCGGCGAGGTCGATCAATCGCTGGACCCGAACCTTCCGGATGAAGAACTGAAGAAGATCCATCGCGCGATGGTGCTGACGCGCAAACTCGACATCCGCATGCTCAACATGCAGCGGCAGGGGGAGATGGGCACCTTCGCGCCGGGGTACGGCCAGGAAGCGACGCAAATCGGGCAGGTCTATCCGCTGACCGCCGAGGACTGGTACAGCCCGTCGTACCGTTCGTTCGGAGCACAGGTCTGGCGCGGCTGGCCGATCGAGCAGTTGCTGCTGCTCTGGGCGGGGTACTTCGAAGGGTTCGCCCCGCCGGAGGGTGTCAACGACCTGCCGTTCTCGATCGTGATCGGTTCACACGTGCCACTGGCGGCCGGGGTCGGCATGGGGATGAACTACCGCGATGCGAAAACGTGCATGCTCGTGAACTTCGGCGACGGCGCCGCATCGGAAGGTGACGTCAGCGAGGCGCTGAACTTCGCATCCGTCTTCAACGCGCCGACGATCTTCGTCTGCGAGAACAACGGCTGGGCGATCTCGACACCGATTCAGAAACAGACGGGATCGAAGACGCTCGCGCAGCGCGGCACGGGGTTCGGCATTCCGTCGATCCGCGTGGACGGCAACGATGTCCTCGCGATGCTCGTCGCGACGCAGGAAGCAGCCGACCGCGCCCGCCGCGGCGACGGGCCGTCGTTCATCGAGGCGGTGACGTATCGCATGAGTCTGCACACCACAGCCGACGATCCGACGGTGTACCGCGATGAGGAAGAGGTCAAGCAGTGGGAGAAGAAGTGCCCGATCGCGCGGTTTGAGACCTACCTCCGGAACAAGGGCGTGTTGAGCGCCGCGGACTGTG
>SLJD01000194.1 GCA_007135295.1 Phycisphaerales bacterium | reverse complement strand
ACAACGCCATTCTTGATCTGTACGGGCATGTGATGGATGTCGCCCAGGAGTATTATGATCTCGCGGACTGATCGATTGGGCGGGGTATCCGGGGTGACCCGGATACCCCGACCTTGCCGCCGGCCCCTCTGCTTCGGAGTCCCCATGAAACAATCAACGTCAGCCATGCCGCTCGGATCCCGCTGTGCTGCGACAGCGGGCCGGCTGCTTCCCGCGTTCATTCTGTCATTGTGCTGGATCGGCGAGGCGAACGGCAGCGCCCCCGCCGAGGAAGTGCGTGAATGCCTCGAATCCATGTCCGCACGGTTCAATGAATCGGGAGCTGTTGCCACCCGCATCGAGTTCCACAGTATCGTTCGGGTGACGGATCAGGACACGGGCGAGCCGGTTGAAGCAACGGGCACGGCTTCGGCCGATGCCGCGCTCATTCTTCCGCGGACATTCGCCCTTCATTGGGACGAACGCTCCGGCGCGAGCGGGCCACGACTCTTTCACCTGCTCTCACATCAGGACGAGAGCGACCTGTCGATCGTCTCGGAGGTCGGAAGGCGGTCGATGCGCGTTCCGATTCCGGACCGGACGGATGAGTTGCTGGTCATGATTCGTGAAGCGCAGCGACTCGGCGTCGCAGACGCTGTGGCGAGTGTCATCCGGTGCATCAACATCCCGGAAGCGTGTGAGATCCGGGATGTCACTCGTCACGAAGAACCGGACGCCCACGATGAGGGGGAAACGAGGTCGTACCGGCTGCGGGCGGACATTCGCTTCTCGGGCGTTCGATTCGACGCCAACCGTGAACGTGAAAACGATCAGGGGGAGGTGTCCGATCTTCAGGTCCAGATCACCTACGCCGACGATGGTTCAGCGGAGATCACCCGCATCGCCTATGTCAATGACCTGGGACTCACCCACGATGAGGATCGCGGCGTCACGAACCACGTTGAGCTTTTCAATTCAATGAAGTTCTCCGATTGGTCGTATGATGCGGCCCGGGCGAGCGAGGTAAGCCAGAGAGTCCGCGATATCGAAGACAATACGGAACGCGTTGACGCCATGGAGACGCTCATTTTCGGCCCGGTCGCCGAAGTCGATGGCGACCCGCAGGATCTCGTCAGCCGCGCCGCGCCGGAAATCGAACTGCAGACAATGGATGGCGATGCCGTCGCAGTGCCGAAGGACGGCCATGACCGGGTCGTGGTCCTTGATTTCTGGACCACCTGGTGCGCCCCCTGCATCACGGCCATCAATCAGCTTCGGGCCATTCGCGACGAGTGGCCCGGCGAGGGGTTTGACATCTATGCCGTCAATCTGGGTGAGGACGAACGCACCGTTCGAAACTTTGTCGACCGGCACGGCTGGGATGACATCGAGATCCTGCGCGATCAGAACGAAGCGAGCCGGCACGGCTACAACATTGTCGGCGTGCCGCATACCGTCACTCTTGACGGCGAGGCCGTTGTTCGGGATGTTCATGTCGGCGCCACCGAGCAGTTCCAGGAGCACATGGAACAGGTATTGCGCAGGATCGAGCGATCGGAGAATTGACCTCTGATTCTTCTGATCGCGCCGCCAAGGTTCCTGACAGATGGTCGGGACACTGGTCATTCCGCGCGGTCAGTGGAACAGGCGGACATCGCGCCGCCGGGACGCGCTGCGAGTGCGTTTTCGGCATCGCGGCTTGGCGGTCGGCCGGTGATATGATGCGGCATCCGTGTCTGCTGAGGAGTCCGCCGATGTCGAGCCGGTACCGCGAGCTGATTGAACGCCTGGATCTGTCGCCGCACCCCGAAGGCGGGTATTACCGGGAAATCTACCGATCGCCGCTTGAAATCCCGGCGGACCAACTGCCCGGCGACTTCAACGAGCCGCGCTGCCTCGGCACGGCGATCTATTTTCTCCTGCCCGCCGGCCAGCGGTCGGCGCCCCACCGGGTCCACTCCGAGGAGTTCTGGATCTTCCTCGAAGGCGACGGCCTGCATCTCCGCGCGCACCCAACGCTTGAGACAGGCGAATCGGACGACGACGGCGGGAAGCCGACGATCGATGCTGTCCTGTCGATGAACGGTCGGCGCGACGCGATCATCCCGCCGGGCTGGTGGCAGTGGGCGAGCGTCGAGTCCTCGGGCTCGCACGGCTACTGCCTCGTCGCGTGCGTGGTGATGCCGGGCTTTGAGTTCGATGACTTCGAACTCGCCCCCAATCATGCCGGGCACGACGCGCCGCCCGCCGGAAATTGATCGACGGCCCACCGCCGCCAGTCAATCATTCCGCAAGCGTGGGGCGGCCGATCTCGCTGCGCAGTCGATCAACGTCAGCCCGCAGACCGTCGCTGATCGCCACGGGATACGGCTCATCAGCAGGCGTCAGCGATCGAAGCGGATCGGGCAGGGCCTCGCGATGAGTCGCGGCCCGGTCGCGCATGTGGTCCAGCGTCTCGCGACCGGCGTCGAGCCGCTGGCCATGGCGCATGACCGGCGTGAGCAGCGGCGTTCCGTCAAGCGATTCATCGTGGCGGGCGATCGTGTCGCCGACCATCCGTCCGCGGCCGTCATACGACCGGTACACCTGCTTGCGGTCGGGAAGGTTGGACTTGTCCGTCGAGAGTTTCATGCGGCCGCGGCCGGCGTAGGCGGAGAGTTTGTACGCGCTGTCGAGCGTCGGCGCATCGGCCGAGACGCCGAGTTTCGTCCCCACGCCGAACCCGTCGATCGGCGCGTCCCCGGCGAGAAGTTCGTCGATCGCGTATTCATCGAGCCCGCCGCTGGCGATGATGTTGACATGCGACAGACCCGCGTCGTCGAGCATCCGCCGCGCCTGTCGGGCGAGTTCGCCGAGGTCGCCTGAGTCAAGCCGGATCGCCTGCACCGCGAAGGCCTCGCCGAGCCGTCCGGCGAGTTCGATCACGCGGCGGACGCCTTCGATCGTGTCGTACGTGTCGACGAGCAGCGTCGTATCGGGATAGACCGAGGCGAACGCTTCGAACGCGCTGCGCTCGTCGTCGTGGGCCTGGATGTAACTGTGAGCCATGGTCCCGGCGACCGGAATGCCGTAGACCTGCCCCGCGAGGACGTTGGACGTTGCCCCCACGCCGGCGATGTACAACGCCCGGGCGGCTTTCATGCCCGCGTCCGTGCCGTGCATCCGCCGCAATCCGAAGTCGAGCAGCGACCGGCCGCGCGCCGCGTCGACCACCCGGGCGGCCTTCGAGGCGAGCATTGTCTGGAGATGGATCTGATTGAGTACGAACGTTTCGATCAACTGGGCCTGCGGCAGCGGCGCGACGATCTGCACGAGCGGTTCATCCGCGAACGCGACCGCCCCTTCGGGCATGGCGTAGACGTCACCGGTGAACCGGAACTCGCGAAGCCAGTCGAGCATGTCATCGCCGAATCTCCCGGTGCTGCGCAGGTACTCGATCGCGTCGTCGCCGAAGGTAATTGTTTCGAGATACCGCAGGACATCATCGAGGCCCGCGGCGATCAGGTAGTTCCGAGACGACGGCAGGCGGCGGATGAAGAGGTCGAAGACGGCAAGTTCGTCCATGCCGCCGCGCAGATACGCCTGCACCATCGTCAACTCGTAAAGGTCGACGAGCATCGCGGCATTGTGATCGGTGACCCAGGCAGGTCCGGGCCGGTCGAACGGTTCGCTCACGAGACCGGTTCCTCGAACTTCGCCCCGGCCTGCTGCATCTCGTCAATTGCCTTGCGGCCGTTTTCCGGATCGACCGGTCGCGTCGCCGAACTGATGAGATGAACCTCGAAGCCGGCCTTGACCGCGTCGAGCACGGTCGCCCGCACGCAGACGTCCTGGGCGAGCCCACCGACCCACAGCCGCTTGACGCCCGCCTCGCGCAGTCGATCGGCGAGATCGGTCGTGTCGAACGCCGAGTACGCGTCGCGATCGACGTCCTGACCCTTGCTGATGATCACAGCGTCGTCGGGCAGGCGGAGCTGCGGGTGAAACGCCGCCCCGTCCGTCTCCTGCACGCAGTGCCGCGGCCACGGCCCGCCGCGCGACTCGAAACTGATGTGGTCTTCAGGATGCCAGTCGCGGGAGGCGTAGATCGGCGTGCCGGCTTCGCGGGCGGCGTCGATCCATTCATTGAGCACGGGCACGACGTCGTCGCCGCGCTCGATGGGCAGCGCCCCGCCGGGGCAGAAATCGTTCTGAACGTCCACAACGAGCAACGCGTCCTGACTGGTCAGCGTCGCAGGCATTGGCGACTCCTGAGCGTTTGAGAAATCGGTCGAATCACCGGCGCGACCCGGCGTTTCATGTGTTCTCTTGAACAATAGGGGATGGCAGCCGGATTGTGTAGTGGATGCGGCGATCCGCTTCTGCCGTACACTGCCGCCATGACCATGCTGCGCAGTGACAACAACGCCGGCCTCTGCCCCGAAGCCGCCCGGGCGATTCTCGACGCCGACGACGGCCACACCCCGGCGTACGGCGACGACCCGTGGACGAAACGGGCGGTCGACGCGATCCGCGCGGTGTTCGGCGAGTCGACCGCCGTGTTCTTCGTGGCCACCGGAACGGCCGCCAACACGCTCGCCATCGCGAGTCTCACCCGCCCGTGGCAACAGGTCCTCTGCCACCGCCACAGCCATTACAACGATGATGAATCGACCGCGCCGGAACGGATCACCGGATGCCGCACGCAGCCGATCGACACTCCGCACGCGAAACTCACCGCCGACGATCTTCAACCGTTTCTCCAGGGCGGGCGAGGCGACGTGCATCAGCCGGCGCCGGGGGTGGTCACGCTGACGAATCCGACGGAGTTCGGCACGGTCTACACGCCCGACGAACTTGCTGCGATCTGCGGTCTGGCGCACGAAAACGGCTACCGCGTGCATGTCGACGGCGCGCGATTCGCCAATGCGGTCGCGTCGCTTGACTGCGATCCGAAGGACCTGACGGCCCGGGCGGGCGTCGACGCGATGAGTCTCGGCGGGACAAAGAACGGCCTCGCGGCCGGCGAAGCGGTTCTGTTCTTCCCGCAGGGCGACGGCAGCGCGTTCGAGCAGGCGCAGCATGACTTCCCGTTTCATCGCAAGTCCACCGGCCACCTGCTCAGCAAACACCGGTTCATGGCAGCGCCCTTCGCGGCCACCCTGCGCGATGACATCTGGCTCCGCCACGCCGGCCACGCCAACGAGATGGCCCGGCGGCTCGACGCGGGTCTGGCCGACCTCGGCATCGAGCGGCGGTTTCCCGTCGAGGCGAACGGCGTTTTCGCGGTCTTTCAGGACGCCCTGCACAAGCATCTTCAACAGGCCGGCCACGGGTACTACCCCTTCGGCGACGCGTCGTGGCAGGTGTACCGCCTGATGTGCAGCTTCGATACGACGGCTGAGACCATCGATCAACTGCTGGCGGACGCGGAAGCCGCTCTCCACTGAGCGTCGGCGCGGCAGCCGGCCAGAGGAGCACATCACCGCCGGATGACCACGGGACCGGTAACGTCCGGCCAGGCACGCCCTGATCCTCCGATTGGAACGACGCCAGCGTTCGCCAGAACGGCCTCCAGCGAATCACGCGTCCGATCGATTCATTCACCGCATAGTTACCGGTCCGCGGCAAGGTGACATTCGGCAGGTT
>SLJD01000126.1 GCA_007135295.1 Phycisphaerales bacterium | reverse complement strand
GCTGGCCCGATGTGCGCGATGAGGGTGACGCACGCCGTGCCTGGTCGGGATTCGTGCTCGGCTGTCTTGTTTTGTACGGCCTGGTGCCGCGGGCTCTGCTGACGGCGGCATCACTGTGGCGATTGAGCGCGGCCCGCCGAACGGTGCGTTTGCCGCTTGCGGAGCCGGGCTACGCTGCGCTGCGGGATCGGCTGATGGCGGATCACGCGCGAATCGGCGTCGTTGATCGAGATGCCGATTCCGAGCCACCGCCGGCCGTCACGCCCGCGGCTGATGCAACGGAAGTCCGCCCCGCCGGGCCGCCAGCGGTCGTCGGCCTTGAACTCGACCGAAACGCCTGGCCGATGCCGCCGGCGCTCGCCGGTCAGCCGTGGCAAGTGCTCGGCGTGATCGAAACCGGCGAGGATCGGCGCATGGTAACCGAGCAACTTCGCGCGATGCCGACCGAACCATCGCCGCTGCTCGTCATCGCGGAATTGCCGACCACACCCGACCGCGGCCTTGCATCAACGCTTCGTGAACTGCAACGTGCGGTGCGCCGGCCGGTTCGCGTGCTGTTGACAGGTGGGCACCGCTGGCGTTCGCATCAGGGGTCGGCCAGTGTCGGCCGGCGCGTGGAAGACTGGCGAGGCGCCTGCGAGCGGGCGGGTATTGATTCGGCGCATGTTCTCGAACTCGACCTCGATCATCTCACGGACCGCAGCACGCAGCGGTTGATCGACTTCCTCAGCGAAGCAGATGACGAAATACCGCAGGCCGTCACCACGCCTGGCCATCAATCCGCTGCTCTGCCCCAACCATCCTCGGGTGAAAGGGCGGCAACATCGGCCCGGCGAATTGAAGCAGCGTTCGACTGCATCATCGATCATGCCAGGAAATGGTCCGCTCCACCCGACACAAGGCAACAGTCCGAACTGTACCGCGACATCGCCCATCAGTTCCGCGGGCAGGATGAAAAGTCCATCTCCGCCAGTGCTGATGACCGGCTTCGGTGGTTCGTTCCCCGGCGTCCGGAGGACGCGGGCGATGTGAAGGACTGGCTTGGCAGCGCAGCTGCCCGCGTCACCAGCGTGTTGCCGCCGTCACTCAAATCCCAGTCCGGATGGCTGGCGGCCGGGGCGACCGCGGGGGCGGTCGGCTGTCTTGCCGCCTCATCGCTGATATGGCCTGCCGCGGTAGCAATGTTGCCGGCCTGGTCGACCATCGGAGCAGCGATCGGCGGCTTGACGCAATACGCCCGCACAGCCGCCGGTCCGGCTGCGGACGAGCAACACGACCACGAAGAAGGAGAAGACGAAGCGTTCGACGAAGAACAACAGGCCGACCTCTCCGAGTTGATCCGCGGCGCTGCACTCTACGCTGTCCTGCTCGACGCGCAGGGCCGCGATGAGTCGACGATCAGCCGTATCCTTGATCGCACGTTCGCCGAATCGCAACCCGGCACGCTCGACAACCTGCCGGCGATCCGTCACTGGCTGGATGACATCCGACACCGATACGACCTGGCCCTGGCGCGGGAGACCGCTTCATGACCACCCGCCCCATCGCCGCCGCCGTCGTCGGACACACGAATACCGGAAAGACGTCCCTCATGCGGACGCTTCTGCGCGATGCAGCGTTTGGCGAGGTGTCCGACCGCCCGGCGGTGACGCGGCATGTCGAAGGCGCAACGCTGCTGCTCAACGGCGAACCGGCGCTCGAGCTCTACGACACACCCGGCCTGGAAGATTCAATCGGTCTGCGCGAACACCTCGATCGACTCGCCGGCTCGGAGGTCCGAGACGCCACCGCCGCCGTCGAGGCCATGCTCGCTTCGGACGCCGCCCGGGATCAGTTTGCCCAGGAAGCCAAGGCTATCCGGCAGGTCATGGCCAGCGATGTCGCGCTGTACGTTATCGACGCAAGGCAGCGGATTCTCGCCAAATACCGCGACGAACTGGCCATCCTCGCGCGGTGCGGTCGGCCGGTTGTCCCTGTGCTCAATTTCATCGCATCCGATGATGCCCGCACCGCCGAATGGCGCGACCAGCTCGCCCGGCTCAACCTGCATGCGGTTGCGGAATTTGACACGGTCGTCTTCGATGAACTCGGCGAGCAGCGCCTGTTCGAGAAAATGCGCACGCTGCTCGATAAGCATGAAGCAACACTCAATGCGCTTATTGAAGACCGCCGTCAACAGCGCGAACTTCTTATTCAGGCGTCCGCCCGTCGGATCGCAGAACTGCTTCTCGATGCTGCCGGTGCCGTCCGCATCGTCACAGCCGATCGCCACCATCCGCGCGAGGAGGATCTTGAGTCGCTTCGCGATGACATCCGAAGAGCTGAACAACAATGCGTTGATGATTTGCTCGCGCTTCACCGCTTCCGCCCGGAAGACTGCCATCCCGATCAACTTCCGCTCGAACAGGGCCAGTGGGACATGGATCTGTTCAGTCAGGAAGCGCTGCGAAGGTTTGGCGTGGCCACCGGCGGAGCCGCTGCCGCTGGCGCGATGGCTGGCTTAACCGTTGACATCATGCTCGGCGGGGTAACGCTCGGCGCAATGACCGGCCTCGGCGCAGCGACGGGCGGCCTTCTCGGCGCAACGAAGACACACGGCAAGCGATTTTACGAACGACTGCGAGGTAAGCGCGAATTGCGATGCGACGACGCGACGCTGCTCCTTCTCGCCCGCCGGCAGATTACGCTCGTTCACGCGCTGCTTCGACGCGGCCACGCCAGCCAGGAACCAATTCAACTCGCCGACCGAAATGACAAGCGTTCCGACGCCCGGGCCGCCCGCCGCAAGCAACCGCGACTGCCCCACGAACTTGCCGCTGCCCGTTGGAACCCGCGATGGTCGTCGCTCAACCGGACCGGAGCCGCTTCGCTGATCGGCGCGACGAAACACGAGGAGGCGATCGAAGCGATTGCGGCAGATCTTGCCCGCGCCTTACACAGGGGCGACCCCACCTGGCCGTGATGCTCCGTCTCCCCCCAACACCACCTTCACCGTCGCCTGACAGAACCGGCCGTCTCTGACGGAGTCAGCCGGACCGTCCCACCTCACACCGGGCCGGCAGCCCGGGCTGCACGCGACGCATCGAAAACGCTATAATGCCTCGCCCAACCGGGCGATTAGCTCAGCTGGCTAGAGCGCACGGATCACACCCGTGAGGTCACTGGTTCGAGTCCAGTATCGCCCATTGACGCAAAGCCCGCCGAAACGCGAACTTAGCGTTTCCCGCCCCTGGCGGTGCGGTGGCTGGAAAACCTCGTCGCGACGATGTTTTACCGGAGACCGCACCATGCCCCGACTCAAGACCAGGCCGCCGAAGATGTCCCGCGACCGCCGGCAGGCGATCGTGTGGATTGACGGCCAGCGCCTCTACCACGGCCGGTGGAACTCCCCCGAAGCCGAAGAGAACTACAACCGCCTGATCGCCGAATGGGTCTCGAATGGAAAGCAATTGCCGCAGCCGTCGACGGCCGCGGCCGAGCCCGCGACGGTGACCGAGGTCCTGCTGGCGTACTGGCGCTATGCCAAGGACCGATACAGCAGTGCCGAAGCCGGCACGATCAAACAGGCCCTGCACCGGGTCCGGGCGCTGTACGGATCGGAGCCGGTGACGAGCTTCGGTCCCAAGCGGCTGCGTACGGTGCGCGATGCGATGATCCAAGCCGGCTGGTCGCGCGGGCACATCAACAAGCAAATCTCCATCTACCGCCGACTGCAAACCGTCGAGCCGCTGAAACGCGGTGAAGTAGCCAACGAAGGACGGGCGTTTCGCCCGGTTCCTCGATCGGCAATCCGCCGCGTGCGGCGCCATGTCACGCGCCCCGTGCGGGTGCTCATCGACCTTCAATTGCTCACCGGCGCCCGAGCCGACGAACTCGTCCGGCTGCGGCCGAAGGATCTTGACGTCTCCGGGTCGGTGTGGACGGTCACGTACGATTGTTCTGACAGTTCTCGATCGCACAAGACGCTCCATCATGGCAAGGTGCGGACCATATATTTTGGCCCCCGCGCGCAGCGCCTACTGAAAATGTACATGACCCCCGGCCGACCGCTCGACCGTCCGATCCTCAGCCCGCGCGACGCCGACTTGGACGGCAAGCAGCGCCGTGGACACAAAGGCCGGCGGGCGAACCAGCAGCCAACGCCGAAGAAGACAAAGCGGCGCATCGGGGAGGCCTATACAACGGCGAGTTATCGTCGTTGCATCCACCGCGCCTGCGAGAAGGCGAACGTCGAGAAATGGGGGCCGCACCGGCTGCGGCACAACGCCGCCACATCACTGCGGCGACAGTTCGGCATCGACGTGGCGAGTACCGTGCTCGGCCACAGTTCGCTCGTGGTGACCATGACCTACGCCGAAGCGAATGATCGCCGGGCCCGAGAGGCGATGTGCCGGGTGGGATGAGCGACCCGTCCGGGATGAGCGTTCACGGTGCGCCTTGTGCCGCGAGTTCGTAATACCTCGCGTGCAGCGAAGCACGCCGCGGGAGCGCCACTCGCGGCGCACGACTCGCGGACCGTCGACTGACCTCGCGATATAATGTGATTGCATTATTCTCACTGCGTTGCACTGCGCTCACGGTACTCAACAGCCCATGCACAGACTCAGCAGGGTAAGTCTGGGTCGGGGATAAGGTCGTCGACGGCGCAAAGAGAGAGTATTGGGACCGATTCTCCCCACTGGCTGACGATGCCGCCCGTGCCGTTGATTCGGGAACCCTTACCGGAGTCCTCGGCCAACCGTTTCCGACGTGGTCGGAACTCCAGATCGACCCGCACCGATGGTGGATGTGGCTGCTCCATGCCTATGCGTGGCGCTGTGCGACGAACCAGGTAGAAGTCGACTTGCTCGATCAACGCGCATTCACAGACACGCCCCCTCGTATGGTGCCGATGGATGGCGAGGTTATCCCCTTGCCTATGTGCGACGTTGGACCAGTTGACCGAAGTGATCACGACGATGGGGATGACGATCACCGCCCGACGATCATCATTCCTCACTTATCGTCTGATGACGTCGTCGAACCCGTCCCGCATGGACGACTGGAACAGTGAACATGGTGCGGTGGGACGCCGCATTGGTATGCCCAAATCGCCGGTTGGGCCGGGCGATGTTGAGGCAGCGTTACAGTCGGAAGCCCTGCGGCCGCCGGGTGTGGACGTGGAGGCAAAGGATCGGGGGACGTACGGTATCCGTGTGCCGGGGTATCGCGAGGCGATTCGCGTGACGTGTCAGCCGACGATCTTTGAGGCGCATTTCGAAAGTCATCAACTGGCCCTGCCGGACAGTCGGGTGTTCCGCCGTCTGGTTGAGGCGGCCGGTGTGAGCGGGCCGAACGCTGAGCCTCTATCGACAGATGAAATCGAGGCGGCGCGTCGAGCCCTTAGCCAGCCAAACGCGGTTGCGTCGTCTTCATAGTTCATGTCGTCATGAGTCGGTTGCGAATAGCGAGTCTATCCACACACACGAAATCTGAAGGCGCTGGATGTCTCTCGTGTGTGATGTTCACCGAAAATCCCGGGAACGGGCCACGAGTTCACCAAACTTGGCATCAAACATCTTCAGAGTATCGGCGAGCACGTGCACGACGCGGCCCTGGCGTTCGACAGTGCCGGTGGCGAGGAGGATCGTGGCGTGGC